>SLOR01000378.1 GCA_007132395.1 Bacteroidales bacterium | reverse complement strand
GTGTTTTTTTTCGAATGTAAATTTAATTAAAAAATAATGGGAGGAGTGAGTAAAGCGTTTGAGGATACTTATGTTGATAATTTTTATGAAAAACTTTGTGGATTTATCACCCGTGAGTCTAAGAATAAAATAAAGGCTATTAGGAGAAAAAATAAACATATTTGTTATAAAAAACAAGCGGATATATGTTCTTACGGTAGTTTTACTAATTCGTTTTCGTAAAAACGGAGGTAGCACATTGTTCTATTGAACTGATAATGATGTTTTGTAAGCTTCTGTAAA
Source organism: Bacteroidales bacterium (assembly GCA_007132395.1). Classification (GTDB taxonomy): domain Bacteria; phylum Bacteroidota; class Bacteroidia; order Bacteroidales; family UBA7960; genus SKVR01. The sequence goes on along the minus strand of SLOR01000378.1, from coordinate 2,806 downwards.
ACAGCTTGTAGTGAAGTGATTGAGTGAAAGATTATTTTTCAACAATCGGGGGGTAAAACCCATGCATTGTATTTTTCATTATTTTTAACCCAAACAACAACCCCCATGGACAAGCTTCTATACATAGATGATGAAAAGCATAACCTTCTCACTCTGCAGGTTTCCTTGAAGAGGTGGTACGAGGTTTTTACCCTTGAAAACCCCATGGAAGCCATAGAGCTGATTGAGCGTGAGCAAATAGGTGTGGTAATTACAGACCAGAGAATGCCTGGGATGACAGGGCTCGAGCTGGCCGAAAAAATCCAGGAAAAGTTTGAAGATGTTATTGTAATTATTCTTACGGCATACGACGATAGCAATGTGATGCTCAAAGCCATCAACCAGGGTGGGATTTTCAGGTATATGCTTAAGCCCTGGGATATCAAAGAACTTCAGCAAACCCTTAAAAATGCCTTTGATACCTATGAGCTGAGAATTAAGAATCGCCATCTGGTAAATGATTTGCTGATGCACAATAGGGAATTGTCATTACAGGAAAGAAAATATCGGCTTATTTTTGATCATTCTCCTCTGGGGATTGCACACATTGACGCCACTGGATATGTAACCCGCCATAACAGACGATTTAGTGATATAACCCACCTTGCCAACGAACAGAATGACCTTAAAACGCTTGCAAAAGGAGTTAACAATGAAATTTACCTGGCTTTTGACAAGTCTCTTAAGGAAAATAACTCAGTTACCTTTGAGGGAAAATATCACCTGGAAAATGGGAAGGAGATACCTGTACGTGCTATTTTTACGCCCATCAAAGAAGGGGATGCCAATGATGGGGTAGTGGTTCTCATTGAAGATCTCAGTGAAATTTTGATACAGGAAGAGTTAAGGAGGCAGGTAACCATTGCCCGGGAAGCTGCGAGGTTTAAGCAGAACTTCCTGGCAGAAATGAGCCACGAAATTCGTACTCCGCTTACAGGAGTGCTGGGAATGATTGATATACTCAGTAAATCTGCACTTAGCCCGCAGCAACGTGAACATGTTGGTGTGCTCAAACAAACAGGAAATGATTTGAGAGACATCATCAATCAGGTGCTTGACTACTCCAAGATTGAGGCCGGAAAAATTCCTCTTCATAAAACGATATTCCGGGCAAGCAATATTTTAAGTAAGGCGGAAAAACTGTTTTTCAGTATTTGCAATAAGAACATAACCTTCCGGATAAAACATGATCCTCAGGTTCCCCAGTGTGTTGAGGGAGATGAGTTGCGTATCATGCAGATTTTAAACAATCTCATCACCAATGCGGTAAAATTTACGCAGGAGGGTAGCATAACTCTAAAGTCTGAATTGGTATCCGGGTCTTCTGTGGAAGAAGGATGTACTATTAAGTTCTCAGTTACCGATACAGGTAGAGGGATATCGGAAGAAATGCAAAAGATTCTTTTTACCCCCTTTACCCAGATTGATGTAGGGCAAACCACAGGAATAGAGGGAACAGGATTGGGATTGGCCATTTGCAAAGAACTGGCGAAACTGCACGGAGGTGAAATAGGGTTGGAGAGCCACCCCGGCAAAGGAAGCACTTTCTGGTTTACCATAAAGGCAAAAGGCCATGCAGAAGCTGACTCCCATGAGCCCGAACCCGACTTTAAAGATACTTACCAACATCTGGCTCCTGTCAAAATCCTTTTTGCCGAAGACAATAGGGTTATTCAAAGTGTTATAAAGCTTCTGCTGGAGGATCACGGGCATCAGGTAACCCTTGCCAACAACGGATCCGATTTGATAAAAAAGTATGTCCCCGATACATTCGACCTAATTCTCATGGATATACAAATGCCGGTTATGAACGGCATTGCAGCAACACAAATGCTGAGAGAGGCCCATGAAAACCTCCCGCCAATAGTGGGCCTTACTGCCAATGCTCTGGAGGGCGACCGTGAAAAGTACATGGGCATGGGGCTCGATGAATATCTTACTAAACCTTTCGACCTGGGTGATTTTTATAAAGTGCTGAAAAAATTTGACCTGGTCGGTTGATGAATCTCTTGCGGAAGATATAGATGTAGTCAGCTTTGATTATCGTTTTTTTTGCTTAATACAAGTCAGGAGTAAATTTTTAATGCGTTTTACGCATGCTCCGTCCGAGCAATAATTTCATTTTGCAGATCTTCTCCCAAATCGTTAAAGTAGTCGCTGTAACCTGCTACACGCACAATCAGGTCGCGGTATTTCTCCGGATGCTTTTGCGCCTGACGAAGGGTTTCGGCTGAAACCACATTGAATTGTATGTGATGGCCATCCATTTTAAAATAGGTGCGAATCAAGGCCGTCAGCTTTTTATAGCTTTCCGCATCTTCAAAAAAGGAGGGGGTGAACTTCTGGTTGAGCAAAGTGCCTCCGGTTTTCAGGTGGTCGATTTTGGCTGCTGATTTCAACACAGCGGTGGGCCCGTTTTGGTCGGCGCCCTGGAATGGGCTGATGCCTTCCGAGAGGGGCTGATGGGCATTGCGCCCGTCGGGCATTGCTCCTGTTACACTGCCAAAATACACATGGCAGGTGGTGGGCAGCATATTGATGCGGAAATGTCCTCCACGATAGCAGGGTCGACCATCCACGGCTTCAAAAAAGCGGTTGAAAAGCCAGATAGCATGCTGGTCGGCATAAGCATCGTCATTACCGTATTTGGGGGTGTCGTATACGAGTTGCTGCTGCAGTTCGGGATAATGGTCAAAGTCTTTTTCCAGCGCATCGAGCATACCCTTTAAGCTTATGGTTTTTTCTTCAAACACATGATAGCGCAGCG
>SLOR01000167.1 GCA_007132395.1 Bacteroidales bacterium | reverse complement strand
TCAAGCCCCCCGGAGAAAAGGATGAAGTTCAGCGCAACTATGCCGATAAGCTGAGCCAGTGCAGGGTCGTCGAAGTGAATCCCTCCAATGCCTTCGGAGCCGGCAAGCATACCTATGGCCAAAAAGAATATTAAAGTAGGAACGCCAAACCTGTAGGAGGTTTTACCTGCAATAATGGAAATAAATAAAAGAATAGAACTGATAAGTAAAAAACTCTCCGGGCTAAAGCTCATACATTATCTTTTTAGTCATTTCCCTCAAAGATAAACGTTTTGGAACAAACACGATTGGCCGATTTCGTATGTGGCAGGTGTTCTTATATAGAGCACATAATTACAATTCTAATGATTTTCACAACAGCAACATCCTGCCGGATATATTGCCAGTACGGTTCCGTATTTATCAAACTGGTAATGGCAGCATTGCATAAGCATATCGCGCAGCATTTTGCGGGCTCGCTGCACGCGCGATTTGGCGCCGGAGTAAGAGATGCCCAGCCTTTCAGCATATTCTTTCTGGCTCAGCCCCTCCAGCTCAGTAAGGCATAGCGCTTCACAATATTCGGGTGGCAGGCTGTCCATCATTTTAATCATATCCTGTACTGCCTCAGTCATGGCTTCATCATCCGGCTCTTCAGATTCCTCAGGGAGGTTGTTAATCTGGCGGTTCTCTTTTTCCTGTTTGCGAAAGTGGTCGTTTATCACATTGCGGGTAATCTGGTACATCCAGGCCTGCAGGCGGGTTTCATCTTTCAGGCTGCCGATGTGGTTGTGGATACGCACAAAGGATTCCTGCAAAAGGTCATCGGCCAGGGCCGTGTCGTTTACCTTGCTAAGAATAAAGCTGCCCAGGTCACGGCTGAATTGTTGCCAAATGTTTTCGATATTTCTTCCCATTTGATTAAATTGAAACGAAACTGCTATTGGTTATTATCACTAGCTGAGGGTCATGAATACGCTTTTCTGCCAATGTTGCTGCTGGTATAAACCAACGAATACTATATGCACTTATAATTCTTTCGTAAGTTGGTCAATGCTTCTTATGAGGTTGTTTTTCAGGAAATCCGGATTTCTTGTCATTCCAGTAAAAACATCCCTGATAATCCCATTTTTATCCACGACAAAGGTGGTGGGGTGGCCTATAACAGAAAAACTTTCTGTTAACCAACGTGCCTGCGGAAAGTGATGAAAATCATACTGTTCTTCACCCTTGATTTCCGGGTCAGAAGAAAAAGCCCAAAAGTGAATTTGGTCATTATCCTCGAAAACCTTTTTAATGCTATTGAGAACGGGGACTTTTCTTTTACAGGGTTCGCATCCGAAAAACCAAAAATTTAATACCGAAACCTTCCCTTCAAGGTCCTTCTCGGAAACTTCATTCCCCAACAGGTCGGAAATTACAAATTCAGGTACAGGCTGGTTGAGCATTTTCAGTCCCAGGTAACTTCTGTAAACTGATAATTGCTCTGATGTTAAAGGTGTAGGGAAGGCAGTACCGGTTAGTTTTTTCCATTCTTTGTCGAAATGGGGGTTGGGGGAAGCAATGTATTCAATGATTTTATCATTAATAAGAAAACTCACCTTCTCATTTTCTGTAGCTATAACCCAGATTTGTTCGTCATAAAACCGATAAATACAATTACATTGAATTTCAATATCATCAGGATGGGTGTCACTGTCCCATTCAAAAAATGCCCACTGGAATCCTTTAAAATCAGATTTTTGAATGATTTGTGCCTGTGTGCCTTTGCAAATTATCAATAGCAGGAAAGTAAGCAGGATGATGGTTCGTTCAGAAAAGTTCATTTAATTATGTGCTTTGTATTCTGCGTAAAAATAGTGAAAACCTTTATTTTTTCAGCACATATATCGTCCAGGGTGCGATGCGTGTTTCATTCACCCAGGCTATGGGCTCTTTGCCGGTGGCCAGGGGTTTATGGGTTTTGAGCAGTGTGAAGCCCGCATCAGTATAGATGTTGCGGTAATCGGCATCGGTACAGAGTTCATCGTCCACCGGGCGAGGGTCGTCGGTGTCGGTGATGATGGTGTTTACCAAATCACCAGTGCGGGCTGTGAAATTATGGGGGAAGCAGGTGGTTTGGAAAGAGACCCAGTCGTTTATATACAGTTCGGGTGAAGATACCAGGTTTATCAGGCAGCCTCCCGCTTTGAGTACCCGGTAAAACTCGCGAAACAAGGCTGTTTTCTTTTCTACGGTAGAAATATTGTCGAAGGTAAAGGCTGACAGGATAAGTTCGTAGTGATTGCTTTGCACCCCGTTGAGCCGTCCATCCTCTATTTGTCGGTATTGCCCCTGTTTGTCCAGCTGATGCGCCAGGGCCAGCATTTCGGCCGAAATATCCAGGCCGGTGGTTTCGTACCCCAGCGATTGCAGGAAACGAGTGGAACGGCCGGCACCACATCCAAAATCTATAGCCTGTCCTTTAGGGGTAAAGTTTTCTATCAACTCCGGCAAGTCGCGAAAGGCCAGGTAGTAGGTGCCGGGAAAATCCAGTTTGGCGTAAGCTGTAGCACGGGTAATGTCAGCATAACTATTGGTGAAATTTGTTTCCATGATGGGACAGATTTGAAATTGATGCTACTGACTATTAGCTTTAATTTGGTTATTGATTGGCATAAGCAGTGTAGTACTCCAGAATGTCCTGAATGGTTTTTTCTTCCATCACGAATTCCGTAAATCGGGTGGTGTAAATCCAATCGTTGAAGAATGGCTCGAGATTAGTGGAGGGTGCTGACTGCTTCCAGCAATTCACAAAGTCACGGGTAGATGCCCCCGACTCCATGTATTGCCGGTAAAATCCGCCAATGGCATCATTGAAAACCTCTTCACCCAGCCAGTAATACAAAACCGTAAACATCACCATGGGCTGCACATAGGACAGGTTTGTGATACGGTGGTTTCCGTATTCTATCAGGGGGATGTTGAGCAGGGCAGCGTTTCTGTCAAAATCCCGCTTCAATCTTCTTAGATTATTGTTGGCAGCTCTTTTGAGCAGGCCTGCCTTGTCCTCAAAAAGGGTTTCATTGAGCAGGTAGGCAGAGAATTCAGCCAGCCCTTCTTCCCAGCGTGGAGATACGCCTTC
>SLOR01000028.1 GCA_007132395.1 Bacteroidales bacterium | reverse complement strand
GTTGTTTAAAATATGCTGTTTTAAAAAACCTTATAGGGCTCTTAAAACCTTATAATATAAGGGTTTTCCCTACAGGGAAATTTATTAACAACATGGCTGTGCGTCTTCGTGGGGCCAGTGCAGCATGGTGCAAGGTCATGGTTTGTGGCCCCGGTTGAAGTTATATTTCACCCCAATGTTAAGCATGTAAAATTCATGATCCATTATGGTAGCCGGCCCTGATGTATGTAAGGATGCACCGCTTTGAACAAAAAGATGGAGTTCACCAAGCTTAAGGGTTACGGTAACATTGGGTTCCAGAAAGAAACTGCCAAAATTAGTTCTGGATGTTTCATCCACGATACGTCCATCTGATTCTGAGCTTATAATATTCTCATAATGGAATACATGCAACTGACTGAAGCGACTGCTAAAAGAAAATATCATGGGCCGCACATTAAAATGAATATTGTACTGAAGGAAAAACCTGGCATAGTTGCTTTCCATATGCCTGTTGCGGTAACCTCCTCCGAAGATTACCCGGTATCTTTCGTCAAATTCCACATTGCCATAGCCCATGCCACCCAGTATTTCAAAGCTGTGCGAGTCGGAGGGCTTTTTATAATACCCCATCCCCCCTTCAAAAAAGTAACTATTGACGGAGTACTTCGGGCTAAGACTTTTTATCTGCCCGCCGCCTATGATGGCCAGGTTATCGCTGAAGGCGTAGCCGGCGTTCAGGGTTATATCGGAGGAGCCCAGGGAGGCTTCAATGGAAACATCTCCTTGCTGCTCAAATACGGGCATAAACAATGTGTTGGGGCGGTAAACCGGGGCGCAGGAAGAAAAAATCCATACGAACAATAATGCTGCTATGGCTCTTGAACGGGTGGGAGGCAGCGGTTTTTTAAAAGCGTTCATTCATTGAAAGTTTAGGTGGACACCACAAGTACCTTACAAACTTTATGCTAATTCATGAATCTTAAGCTTATAGTATTTGCCAAACCATTTGGCATATAATCAGGGCGTAAATCTATGGTTTATTTTTAAATAATAATTCAATTATTTTTGTAACAGGTTAGCAAACTAAATCCCAAAAATATGTTCAAGTCCGTAAATCCTGCCAATTTTGAAACCATTGCCACCTATGAGCCACACTCATCTCAGGAGGTAACAAAAATCATTGATAGTGTAAACCGGGCATGGGATGGCTGGAAGGAAACTTCCTTTGCCCACCGCAGGGTACTGATGCTTAAAGCTGCAGAAGTGCTGGAGTCGGGGCGCAATAAATATGCCCGACTCATGGTGATGGAGATGGGCAAGCCCATGCAACAGGCCCTGGCAGAAGTGGAAAAATGTGCCTCAGTGTGCCGGTATTATGCTGAAAATGCTGAGGAAATGCTGAAAAATGAACTTGTTAAAACGGATGCCCATGCCAGTTACATTGCTTACCGGCCCCTGGGTCCTGTGCTGGCTGTGATGCCGTGGAACTTTCCCTTCTGGCAGGTATTTCGTTTTGCCGCTCCGGCGCTCATGGCAGGCAATGCAGGCTTACTCAAGCATGCCTCCAACGTAATGGGATGCGCAATGGCCATTGAAGAGGTGTTTAGCGAGGCAGGATTTCCTTCTGATGTTTTCCGTACACTGAAGGTCGGGGGAAGCGATGTGGCAGAGATTATAGAAAACCCCGGGATAAAGGCCGTAACCCTTACCGGCAGTGTAGGAGCAGGAATGGCCGTGGCGAAAAAGGCCGGCGAGCAGCTCAAAAAGACTGTGCTGGAACTGGGTGGAAGCGATCCCTATATCATTCTGGAAGATGCCGACCTTGAGCAGGCTGCTGAAGCCTGTGTTACAAGCCGCCTGATAAACGGAGGGCAAAGCTGTGTTGCCGCCAAACGCTTCATCGTGGTGGAGGCAGCTTACACGGAGTTTGAAAAACTCTTTCTTGAAAAGATGAAACAAAAAACCATGGGCAATCCGCTGGATGAAAATTCCGACCTGGGGCCACAGGCACAAAAGAAGCTGCGGGATGAATTACACGAGCAGGTTTTGCAAAGCATTCAAAAGGGAGCGCGATGTTTGCTGGGTGGATTTATTCCCGACATGGAGGGTGCATGGTATCCGCCCACCATCCTGGCAGGAGTAAAACCTGGTATGCCCGCCTGGGAGGAGGAAATGTTCGGTCCGGTGGCTGCCTTGATCAGAGCAAAAGATGAGGATGAAGCCATTGCGTTTGCCAACGACAGTGTATTTGGCCTGGGTGCTGCCGTATTTACCGCCGATAAGGAAAGAGGGCGCAGGATTGCCGAAGAAAAGCTTAATGCGGGATGTTGCTTTGTAAACGATTTTGTAAAATCAGACCCGCGCCTTCCCTTCGGGGGCATTGGCCATAGTGGTTATGGGCGTGAGCTTTCCTACCCGGGTATCCGTGAATTTATGAATATGAAAACGGTGTGGGTGAAATAAGAGAAAGTGTTGAATTATTGTGCTGTGGCAGGGCTGCACCTTTAATGCATGTGTGAAATTTGATACAGTCAATCTATAGATTATTCATCATTTTCCCTAACCAGGCTTTCAATTTTGCTTGAAATACCCGACAGGGCCTCATGAATCTCTTTTTCAGGCGGTATAATGTTGTAGTTTCCCCAAAAATCATAATCGTAAGAGAATTGCTGATCGGAAAGCACCACGTTGGTTCTCATGGATTCGCGCCGTGAGGGGCGTTGCACATTGTCTGTTTCCACCTGGATGATTGCCTTTTCAAAAAATACCTTATAATTACGTCCGAAAAGCCTGTTGCGCTGTCGCGCACGAAGGTTGAGTTCACCCCTCACGTGACTAAGATGAAATTCACCTTCATGCTGACGGTAGCTGACCGAATATTTTGCACTTTGTATGGAGGTAATAAAATTGGGGTTGGGCCGTGGAATAAACTGGCGTTGTATACGTCGTATAAGCCGGGGGTTAATTTCAAAATCAATATTTATAATGGCCATGGTTTCTTTATCTATATACAGGGAGCCTTTGTGCAATGGCTCTCGGATATGTGGTTTTTGCTCAAAGTCAATCACATAGGCAAGACCTTGATCAACAGGGATAATGCCGGCTGCCTCGAAGTTGTAATCATCCATAAATTCAGGGTTGAGGAAGTCGGGAATATGCTTTATTATATCCATTTCGCCTGAGCTGCGTACCCCTGCCCGAAGTTTAAAAACAAGGGTGTCGGAGCGGTCAATATTACTGATGTTGCGCGATTGCAGCATAACTACCTGGTCCTGCTGGGTGGTGTGATAGGAAGATTTATACTCGCGCAGCACCGCCTCGGTATAAAATATAATTTTTTCTTCTTTCTGTATTCCCTCCCGGTAGAAACTTATATGACTTGTAGGACGGGTTGGGTAATTGTCTGTGCGGGCCGATAGTGCTTTGGTAAGGATTTCTCTGGGATTAAAATAGGAAATTATTATTTCCTGCAGGGAAATATAGTCCATTTGCAAAGACACTTCCGTAAACCCCTGCTCCAATATTGTGATGGGGATTTCCCGGGTTTTAAACCCCATGTGCGAAACTCTTATGGTATCAATTATATGTTCTGCGGGAAGCCGGAGTTTGAAAATGCCATTGGCATTGGCAACTACTCCGGTTGCTTTGCCGGAAATACTGACCGATGACCAGGGAAGCGGGTTCCCGGTTTCGCGATCCAGCACCCTGCCTTGAATCACCATAAATTCGGGTCTGGACTCTTCCTCCGCTATAGTTTCTTCTTCCACAGTTTCTTGTGGCGCCCGATAAATAAGAATGTGTTTCTCAAGGAGTTTGAATTCCAGTTCCTGGTCTTGTATAATATCGCGTAAAAATTCTTTCAGGTTTTTGTGGGTATTTCCTATCCTGACTTCTTCATCGCTGTTGATGATTTCGCTGTCATAAATAAAGAAAAAGCCTGTTTGCCGGCTTACCTGGTTGAATATATGATAAAGGGTGTTGGTTTGTCGTGAGAGTCGTATTTCTATTTCTTCCAGACAATCCTGTGCAAACCCTGCCGTTGTAATCAAAAAAAAGAACAGGCATAACAGCCCTCTGGCAGATAAGCGGAATGCTTTTGTCCTTAAAGGCCTGTATGTAAGGAATTTGTTCAGACGCCTGGTTTTAAGATTATGGTTGAATCACTTTCCTGCTCCCATGCAATTCCCAGGGAAAGGGATATGAGTTCAGCAATGGTGGAAGCAGAGTTGTTGAAAAATGTTACGGTAAGTCTGCGCTGGTTTAGTGATGAGTCTTCAATGGAAAACTGCACCGGGTGGTTTTGGTTGAGCACTTTTATGATGTTTTGCAGGCTTTCATCTTTAAAGTGCATATGGTTTCTCCGCCATGCCGTATTGTAAGCATCATTAACGAAGGATTTGGTAAGCTGACCATCGGAAAATACCAGCAACTCGCCTCTTTCGGCCACAAGGATCTGGCCTGATTTATTAAGCGCACTTACCTTTACCCTGCCACTCTCCACGAAAAGTTCCATGGTTTTATTGTCCAGGGTTTTTACGTTGAAGGAAGTGCCCAGAACCTCAATGAGGGTGTGTGGTGTTTCTATAAGAAAAGGCTGGTCGGGTAAAGAGGTTATGTCGAAAAATGCTTCACCCTGCAGCTTCACCTTGCGCTCACCTGTGGCAAACATTTCGGGAAATGAGAATTCGGAATGATTGCCCAGATATATGATTGACCCATCAGCAAGGGTATGCACGTAGGTAAGGTTTTCGTCGTAGGTGTTGAGGGTAAACAAAGGTGCTTCAGCATCCTTACGCTGGGTTAGCAGCCATGCAAAGGTGCCCAGGGTAATGATGATGAGCCAGCTGGCAGCCCATTTCACCCACAAAGGTATCATGGCTGTGGCGGTTGGTTGCAGGGCGGGTTCAGCATCCAGTTCAATGCGCATGCTTAGCTTTTGCCATGCGGCATCAGTATCAATATCGTCCCTTCCCGGGATATGTTTATTCATTGTTTTCCATTGTATTTCGGTTTGCTCCAGCGCCCTTGCTTTGTCGGGATTCTGCTGCAATTGCTCCCTGTACCGGCGGGCCTGGTCTTCGTCCATCTCTCCGGCAAGCAGGCTGGCAATGCGTGCATAGTCCTTTTCGTTAAAAACATCTTTGTTTTTCATGACAGTAACTTGTTTAAATCATCTTTTGCAGCGAGCTGATTTGGCTGCAAAGGGCTTTTAATGGGTGTTTTATGAAACCGTATTTTGTTATTTAATGGCAAACTCACTATAGTTGCCCAATTTTTTTCTGAAAAGTGCCAGGGCCTTTCCCATGGCTGCTTCCACTGTTTTAACTGATATGGAAAGTGCTTCTGCAATTTCCTGGTATTTAAGGCCTTCGTATCTGCTCATGCGGAATATGGCTTCGTATCTTTCAGGCAACTCGGCCAGCGTATTATCAATGATCGTTTGTAGCTCACGCGCTTCGATATCCTGCAGGGTGGTAGAATATCCTTCCTGTCCTTCTCCTATTACTTTTTCGGCGTATTTCCGCCTCACTTCAAGTGCCCTCAGGTATTTCATGCTTCTGTTGTGTATGGCCCGGTAAAAATAGGCATTCACCGAAGTTTTTATCTGGATGGTATCTTTGCTTTTCCAGAAATGATAAAAGAAATCCTGCACTATCTCCTCCGCCGTATCCATGTCCTTTACCCAACCGTAAGCCAGCATGCACAAGGGCTTGTAATGCTCCTTGAAGAGTTTTTCAAAACCCGCAATATCGATGGGCTCGGAAGGGGGTTGACTGATGAGTTTCTTAAAAATCATTTTCCGGGGTGTTGGACAAAGACCTTTGGGATGTTTTACACCCCAAAGGTCGTGATTGCTAATGGCAATGGTTTAAATTATGGGTGTAAATATAATATTAAACCTGATGCCTGTTTGGAATTTCGCTGAGATTTTTAGGGGTAATGTGAACGTTTTAGCTACGAATGGTTTTCCCGGTATTGTGTCTCTACGATTATTCCAGTTCGCTTCTGTGGTTTCTGTTTAACTTGCGGATGGCTGATTCAATCGACTCATCCGGTTCAATGTAGTTATAGTCGCCCCAGAAATCTTCTTCAAAATAAACTGATACCATATCGGCAAGGATTGAGCGGGGTCGGAAGGCTTCCCTGGCAGGGAAACGGGTTACGTTTTCGCTGTCTCTGTGGGTAACCGCCATTTCCAGCATAACGTTGTAGCGTGTTCTGAACAGTCTTCTTCTCCAGTCGGCAAAGAACTCCAGCTCGCTGCGCACGTAGTTGAGATGATATACCCCGTCAATTTTTTCGTAAGTAACCAGATAGCGTGTGTTGGTGGGTGTAAACCTCAGGCGGCTGGGTTTTCTTTGTACAAAGCTTTTGGTGGCCTTGTCCCTGTCGGAGAGGTCGAGGCTAAACTCGGCCATGGTAACGGCAAGATTTTCGGCACTGATGTATAATTTACCTTCGAAAAGAGAATAAGGTACCACAACCCTGGGCTCAAAACCGATTACATAAGTGGTTTCATCACCGATTTTTACAATGTCAAGAAATTCATAGTTGTAAAAATCGATGGTTTCTTCGTCTACCAGTACTTCAGAGTTTCGTACCACGTCAAGTACGGTTGACATGTTGGGTCCTCCCTGGAGTTTAAGGATAAGGGTGTCAGCATCTTTAACATCTGCACTTTTTCGGCCCTGTACAATTCGCACCCTATCCTGGTGTTGACCAGTAGAAATAGGGGACTGGTAAATGTTGATTACAGCTTCTGCAATGGAAATGTAATCTCTTCGCTGCGAGATGGTTTCGCGGTAAAAGCCGGTAAGCATAAAGGGTTCGTTGGCATAGTTTTCTTCTTTTTTCTGAAGCGCTCTCAATACAAGTTCTCTTGGATCCTGCGGGCGAACCAATACTTCCTGCAGCATAATAGAATGGGGCTCAATGAGGAAGTCGGAGATTCTTCCTGCCCTTGGGCTAATATCGAAGCTGGCTGCTTTGTACCCCATGTGTGAAACACCGATTTTTGTGGCATTCAGGGAGTTGGCAACTTTAAGGGTGAAGTTTCCGTCGAGGTTGGCCACGGTACCCACGTGGGTGCCGGGAATAAATACACTGGCAAAAGCTACCGGCCTGCCGGTGTTGGTGTCTTTAACAGTTCCGCTAATGGATACAAAATCGGAACCCAAATCCTGTGACCATGCATGGCCCAGGGAAAAAACAGTCAGTAACAGACTGATGCATACGGAGGTTAGAAGTCTTGTTTTCATGATGCAAAGGGTTTAAGTAAAAATGAATTATTGAATTATTTTCTTGTCTACTCTAATGACCCCCTGCCCGCTGTTGTACCCTATGTGTTTTTTATTAAAAGTTGAATTATTTTGTCAGATGTTTGTAGATGATGTGGCTAATTCATTTTGTTTCAGACGGTTGTTTAAATATGAAATATTTTCCGGTAACAGCACTTTTAGCTTTAATCCTCCAAATGAAGTTTTGACAGGTTTTTTTTAAATGCCGTTAATACGATAGTCATGGATGTAAAAAGGCACCTCCCTTGATGAATTTTTCTTAGCTTAGCTTACAAATTTATGAGTATGACCCCCAAAGCTTTTGTTGTTTATAAGTCCTCTGCAGGCAGTGGTAAAACCTATACCCTTGTAAAAGAATATCTTAAAATAATTCTTGAGGATCCTCAAAAAGTACGAAATATCCTCGCCATTACCTTTACCAATGCCGCTGCTGCCGAAATGAAAGAAAGGGTGGTGGAGGCCCTTGGGCAATTGTCGGAGTTAAGTGGAGAAAATCAAGACCAATGGAGTGGAAAAGGAAAGGATTTACTTCAGGTGCTTGGAAATGAAGTTTCTTTAGAGCCTTTTGAAATCATTCGCCGGGCCCGCATGGCCCTTACACTTATTCTGCATAATTACGGCGATTTCAGTATCAGCACTATCGATAGCTTTGTGCATCGCATTATTCGCAGCTTTGCATTTGACTTGCATCTGCCCCTGAATTTTGATGTGGAGCTTGACAAAGATCAACTGCTCTCACAGGCAGTAGATATTCTGGTGAGCCGCGCAGGCACCCACAGTGAGCTCACACAACTGCTGGTTCAGTATATTGAATCACGTACCGATGAAGAAAAAAGTCACTACATAGAATACGAGATCGCACAACTGGCCAACACCCTCATGGACGAAAAGGGCACGGTGTATATCGAGAAGATAAAAAACATATCCCTGGCAGAATTCGGAAAAACTCACACGGACCTAACCCGCCGTATACGCGAATTTGAGAAATCCATTGCAGAGGTTGCTCAAAAGGCTTTACAACTGATGAGCGAGAACGGGCTGCATGCCGATATGTTTTACAGGGGGAAAACCGGTATAGCCAATTATTTCAGGCTGCTGGCATCGGGAGCAATGGATAAGCTTATGCAGCCCAACAGCTATGTGCTTACTACCCTGGAGCAGGATAAATGGACCAGTGCCAAAGCGGATGCTGAAGCCACAGCCATGATTATTTCGCTGGCCCCTCAGTTTAAAGATATTTACGGACACATACAGCAGCTTGCCGCTCAGGGAGATAGCCATTACCAGGTGCAAAAGCTTATCCGGCAAAATCTTTTTCCCATGGCGGTATTGAGCGAGCTGGAAAAGGTGATTGACGAAATTAAAACCGATAATTCCCTGCTGCATATTTCCGACTTTAACAAAAAGATTTCAGAGGTGGTATCAGTGGAAACGGCTCCTTTTATATATGAGCGTATCGGAGAGCGATATCAGCACTATATGATAGATGAGTTTCAGGACACTTCGGGATTGCAGTGGCAAAACCTTCTGCCGCTCATTGATAACTCACTGGCGTCGGCAAATTTGAACCTGGTGGTGGGCGATGGCAAGCAGGCCATTTATCGCTGGCGCAATGGTGACGTAGAGCAGTTTGCCACATTGCCGGGCATACCAGCCTCAGTGCAGGCTCCTGCACGTGATTTATGGCAGGCAACCCTGGAGCGCAACTACCGGGAGGAGTTTCTGGATACCAACTATCGCTCACGCAGCGAAATCATCAGCTTCAACAATGGCTTTTTTGAATTTGCCAAAGGTTTGTTACCCGAAGAACTACAAAAAATTTACCTGGGGCAGACTCAAAAATCCCGCCCCGACAAACCCGGCGGTTTCGTGCAAATGGAGTTTGTAGAGCCGGAGCAGCAAGAAGAATCATCCTACTACGAAAAAAGCCAGCAACGCATACTGGATATTATCCTCGACCTCCGGCAAAAGGGGCACCCGCTAAACGATATCACCATTCTTTGCCGTGCCAACAAGGATGCAAGCAACACAGCAAGGTTTCTGCTGGAAAACGGGCTTAATGTCATCTCTTCCGAGTCGCTTCTGCTCAATCAATCGCCTGCGGTAAATTTTGTGGTGAGCATCATGAAGGTTATGAATAATCCGGCCGATGTTACCGGCGTGGTCGAGTTTCTGCAGTATCTGGTAAAAAGCAGAAAGCTGGAAGATACACTGCCACAGGCGCTCGCGGCCCTTAAGGAGAATGAGAACCACAGGATTGGTCAATCAGAAACTTTGGAAGTACTGGAAAAATATCTTTTGCAAAACGGCATCCGCTTTTCTTTTGCCGCCTGCAAGCATCTGGGCCTTTATGAGATGACCGAAAACATCGTGAGGCACTTCTTTGCAAGGGAAGCTCCCAATCCGTTTATTGCTTTTTTCATGGATGTGGTGTATGAATATACCGGCAAATTTGTTTCCTCTGCATCGGGCTTTCTGGAGTGGTGGGCCGATAAATCCGGCAATTATTCCGTGGTGGTGCCCGAAGGGGTAGATGCCGTGCAGGTGATGACTATCCACAAATCCAAAGGATTGCAGTTTCCTGTGGTGATTTATCCTTTCGTGGATATGGGCTTTGGCAAGGCTTCTAAAAAGGGGCAGTGGGTAGAGCTGGATGATGTTCCGGGCGTTGGGCAGCTGGATGTTGCCTGGATAAGGATGACTGCCGCCTTGCAATCAACCCCTTTTGCTGATTTGTGGGAAGAGGAGATGGGCAAAACCCTGCTCGATACACTCAACGTGGTGTATGTGGCATTTACGCGCGCTGCCGAAAAACTATTCATCCTTTCCAAATACCCCGGAAAAACTTCAAAAGGCGATAATATGCCTTTCTTGCTTACTGCATACCTGGAACAAGCCGGGCTGCTCAGCCCCGGGAAGGCTACATACTCTTTTGGTGAAAACTTCGCACCCCATAAGTCTGAATTGCCTGCAGCTAATGCAACAGGAGAACAACAGGCTATTTTCAATGAGTACATCTCAACACCCTGGTCGCATAAGGTAAGTATCCGCTCGCAGCAGCTAAGCCTCAAAGCCGACGATAGTGCAGAGCAATCGGTGGAACGGGGTTCGCGGATTCATGAAATCATGGAGAAGATTCATATACCCGGCGACGTTGACCGGATTTTATACCAGATGCTGCAGGTAGGGCTAATGGAAGAAGAGGAGAAAACCCTACTGCAGGAAAAAATAACAGGCCTGCTTGGCCACCCCGATCTTGCGCCGTGGTACCGGGCGGGGCTGAATGCCCGCAACGAGTGTGGCATGTATGATGAGAAAGGACGCTTTTTCCGTGCCGATCGCGTCGTGCTGGAAGGGGACACCGCCGTGGTGATTGATTATAAAACAGGAGAACCCTACCCGCACCACTACAGGCAAATAGAGAATTATGCAGAAGTGATAAAGCAAATGGGTTTTACCACCGTAAAAAAGTGCCTGGTATATATTGATCAGGGAAGTATAGAATTGGTCTAAATTAAAACTATCTGCCTGCCGGCTTTTAGACGCCTGTTATTCCTTGTTTTTTGGAAAATATTTGTACTTTAACCGTGCAAAATAATCATTAAGGTATTGATTTGTGTATTAAAAACGCATTGGCCTTTTTAATTCCTGCAAACCTTATTTATCAGTATTTTCCAGAAAAACCAATACCATGACGCACAGGGAAATTATCCAAAAACACAAGCCAACCCGCGATA
Organism: Bacteroidales bacterium; assembly: GCA_007132395.1. GTDB lineage: Bacteria > Bacteroidota > Bacteroidia > Bacteroidales > UBA7960 > SKVR01. The sequence continues at coordinate 1,064 of SLOR01000028.1, read as the reverse complement.
ACATTTTAAATATTCTGCATGACTTGCAGGATCGTCACCCCCAGCAGTATATTACCGAGGAAGCCATGGACCTGGTGGCCGACTATCTCAATCTTACCAAGAGTTCCGTTTACGGTGTGGTAGATTATTATAGCATGCTCAGCCTCACACCCCGCGGTAAATACATTATCAGGGTTTGTATCTCTCCGGTTTGCCATATCAAAAAAGCCAATGGCGTTATTCAGCACCTTGAGAAACAGCTCAGGATAAAATCCGGGGAAACCACTGCCGACAAGCTATTTACCCTCGAAGTGGCAGAATGCCTGGGGCAGTGCCAGGAAGCCCCTTCCATGATGATTAATGATAAGGTGTATAATAACCTCACCGAAGAAAGAATTAAGGAAATAATCTCAGCATATAAATAACGTGTTTGCGCTCCTTTTGCTAACCTGCCCTCATTATGGTTTTTCTCTGAACCGCCAGGTCAGTAAGGAAAAAGCAAGTATCGCCCGAAAAAAGTAAATAGTACAACCATGATTACAGAAACCAGAGTAACATTGCAGAATATCGGGAAAATTAACCCCGAAAGTATTGAGGATTACATTGCTGTGGGAGGTTACGAAGGGCTGAAGAAAGCCCTGAAGATGGAGTCCTTCTCAATCATTGATGAAATGCTTGAGGCCGGGCTTAGAGGCAGGGGAGGTGCCGGGTTTTCCACGGGCATGAAGCAGAAGTTTACCAGCAAGTCGTGCCAGGATTGCCCCCAGCGCTATGTGGTGGTAAATGCCGACGAAGGCGAGCCGGGAACATTCAAGGATAGGGTGATTATGGAAGAGGATCCTCATATTTATCTTGAAGGTACTATCATTGCCGCCTATGCCATTCGCGCCACAAAAGGCTATATATATATTCGTGGCGAATATTACACTTCCATTGCCAGAACCCGTAAAGCCATTGAGGATGCTTATAAGAAAGGCTTCCTCGGAAAAAACATTCTTGGGTCGGGCTTCGACTTTGACGTGGAAATACGACTGGGTGCGGGCTCTTACCTTTGCGGGGAAGAACTTACCATGCTCGAATCGCTG
>SLOR01000311.1 GCA_007132395.1 Bacteroidales bacterium | reverse complement strand
CGGAAAACCTTATGGCACACAAGCTGGCCGTCAGCCTCAGGCTGGAGAAAATTAAGAGTATCGGTCACTGAGCAATTCGACAAGCTCATTGTACCACCCGTCGAAGTGACGAGGACTTCCTCACAAGGTATCTTCGACGAGCTCAGACACCAGGAAGCGACAAATACAAACTGAAAAAAAGAAAAAATGAACCCAAATATCGCTCAAAAACTGGCCCGCCCGGCCATCATTGCCCTCAAGCCTTACAGCAGTGCCCGGGAAGAGTTTACCGGCAATGAAGGGATTTTTATGGATGCCAACGAAAGCCCCTACAACAAACCCTGGAACCGTTACCCCGACCCCTTTCAGCAAAATCTTCGTCAGCGTATTGCCGAGATGAAGGGGGTACGAAAGGATAACATCATCCTGGGCAATGGCTCCGATGAAACCATCGATATGCTCTTCCGCACCTTTTGCGAACCGGGGCAGGACAAGGTACTTTCCATCATTCCTACTTACGGAATGTATAAAGTGAGTGCCGACATCAACGGTGTGGGTTACGAAACGGTATTGCTCAATGATGATTTTAGTCTGCCGGTGGACGCCATACTGGAAAAGGCTGATGAGCGCACTAAAATGCTGTTCCTTTGCTCGCCCAACAACCCCACGGGCAACCGTTTTGCCGATGAGGATATGAAGCGGGTGCTGGAAAATTTTCCCGGTCTGGTGGTGGTAGACGAAGCCTATGTGGACTTCAGCACCGGAGGTTCTTGGGTAAAAGCGCTGGATAAGTATCCTAATCTGGTGGTGCTGCAAACCCTCTCCAAAGCTTGGGGCCTGGCAGCCATCAGGCTGGGAATGGCATTTGCCTCCGAGGCCATTATATCTCTGATGATGAAGGTGAAGCCACCATATAATGTCAACACCTTAAGTCAGCAAAAAGCGCTGAAGGCTTTGGTAGAGCCGGAAGCAACCCTGCGCCGGGTAGCTGAAATCAACAACGAAAGAGAAAGACTGAGGACGGAGATGGCCTCGCTGCCGTTTGTGAAAGAGGTGTTGCCCTCCGACTCCAACTTCTTCCTGCTCAGGGTAGATGATGCCGATGCTTTGTATAACAGTCTCACCACAAAAGGAGTCATCGTGCGCAACCGCTCCCGCGAGCCCCTGTGCGAAGGCTGTCTGCGTATTTCGGTGGGAACACCCGCGCAAAACAACTATCTGCTTGACTGTCTGCGTAATATCAATAGTGAAGAAGAGCGTCCTGCTGCCAGCTGGAATGCCCTTGCCGACTGGCTCGTGTACCCGGGTCGTACTGCCATCCGGGAGCGCAAAACCAAAGAGACCGAAATCCGTATCGAGTTGAACCTGGAAGGAAACGGCAAGGCTGATATCAATACAGGCTTGGGTTTTTATGACCATATGCTGGAGCAGATTGCCCGCCACAGCGGCTGCGATTTAACCATACAGGTGAATGGCGACCTGGAAGTGGATGAACACCACACCCTGGAAGATACGGCCATTGCACTGGGAGAAGCTTTTAACGAAGCCCTGGGTAACAAGATGGGGATTGAGCGTTACGGATTTGCCCTGCCTATGGACGATTGCGCGGCAATGGTGCTGCTCGATTTCGGCGGAAGGCCCGAACTGGTGTGGAAGGCAAAGTTTAAACGGGAGAAGATAGGAGAACTGCCCACCGAAATGTTTGAGCACTTCTTTAAATCCTTCGCCATCGGCGCACGGGCTAACCTATATATTAAAGCCAAAGGCAAAAACGAGCACCATAAAATTGAAGCCATCTTCAAAGCCCTGGCACGCGCCATTCGCATGGCCATCAAAAGAGAAGAAGGAGCAGATTTTTTGCCAAGCACGAAAGGAATGTTGTAAAATGGGTATGGGGTGTGGGGTATGAGGTTTGGGGGAAAACGGAGAAGGGAGACCAGAGACCGGAAATGGGAAAACTTATCCTCAGCCTTAAACTTATCCTCAATCCCGAATCGCTTTGCGCTCGGGATTTCGCTCCGCTCAACCTCAACCTCAACCTTAACCTAAAACTATGAAAATCGCAATCATTAAATACAATGCCGGTAATATCAAGTCGGTGAGCAATGCGCTGAATCGCCTGGAGGTGGAACATTCCATTACCGATAACCCAGACGAAATCCGAGCCGCCGATAAAGTTATCTTTCCCGGTGTGGGGGAGGCCTCCACCACCATGGATTACCTGAAAAGCAAGAACCTCGACCTGCTCATCAGGGAGCTGAAGCAGCCTGTGCTGGGCATCTGCCTGGGCATGCAGCTGATGTGCCAGTATTCCGAAGAAGGAGATACCCCCTGTTTGGGTATCTTTGATTTGCCGGTGAAAAAATTTGCTGTTGACCTTAAAATCCCCCATATGGGATGGAACAGCCTGGAGCAGGTGAAGACCCCATTATTTGACAAAACACATGATGGGCAATATGTCTACTTTGTGCATAGCTATTATGTTCCCGTGGCTGAGGAAAGTGCTGCCATCACACAATACGGCATCCCTTTCAGTGCTGCATTGCAAAAAGGTAATTTCTTCGCCACACAGTTTCACCCCGAAAAAAGTGGAAGCATCGGGGAGAAAATTCTGCGTAACTTTTTAATAATATAAGATGATGCTGAGCCTCAAACTTAACTTCAGCCTCAATCCCGAATCCGAATCGTTTCACTCTCGGGATTTCACTGCGTTCAACTTTATTCCGCTCAGCCTCAATCCCGAATCGCTTCACTCTCGGGACTTCGCTCCGCTCAGCCTCAACCTCAACCTGAACCTATGATACTCATTCCTGCTATCGACCTCATGAACAACCAATGCGTACGCCTGCAGCAGGGCGACTTCGCGCAGCAAACCATTTACAGTGAAGACCCTGTACTTACGGCACAACATTTTGAACAAACCGGCTTTACCCACCTGCATATGGTAGACCTGGATGGTGCACGACGTAAAATGCCGAGCCATCTGGCGATGCTCAAATCGGTAACTGATGCAACCGGCCTGTTTGCCGACTTTAGCGGAGGCATCCGCAGTGTGGAGCAGGCCCGACAGGTTTTTGACAACGGTGCATCAGCCATAACTATCGGAAGTATGGCCGTTAATGACCCCGAAACAACCCTGGCAATCCTGCAGGAGTTTGG
>SLOR01000368.1 GCA_007132395.1 Bacteroidales bacterium | reverse complement strand
TTTTGTATTGATAAAAAAAAATGGCTGGAGTTAATTTTTGCAATCGAAATCGCAAAGGAAACCGCAATCGATTGCGGTAACGATTGCGGTAAAAAAAACCGCCAAAATGTTGATTGCCAGCGCCACTTTATGTTAAAATACGATAATTTTATTTTACATTTGCTTCGGCAGAAAATTAAAAAGCGATAATCCCGGACAAACATTTTGTAGAACCTTCGAGTAATAGTTCTATATTGATCATAAATTTTTCCTGTCTTTTCAGGAAGAGTTTTGTATGGTAATTTTTTGCCATACCTCAAAAAACTCCCGGGGAATTTGTCTCAGGGAAAAAGTAGAATAATTTTTATCTAGTTATTAATCAAAAACTCACAACAATGGTAAAGACAATTGCCAGATTATTTACTTTGCTGTTTGTGGCCTTGAACATAACGGCCTATGCACAAACAGGCCGTATCAGTGGTACGGTTACAGACAGGGCCACGGGTGAATCCTTACCCGGAGCCAGTGTTTTGGTAGAGGGAACCACCACAGGTTCTGTAACAAATATGGATGGACGTTACGAGTTTTCTGCTCCGGCAGGAACACTTACGATCGTTGCCTCATTTGTAGGATATGACCAAAGCCGCCGGGAAGTTTCCGTTCCTGCTGATGGTACTATAACTGTTGACTTTGAGCTGTATCCTGATATTACCATGCTGGAAGAATTTATCGTAATCGGCTATGGTGTTCAGAAAAGGTCGGATATGACCGGCTCTGTTGTAAGCGTTAGTGGTGCCGATATGAACCGCGGTGTACTCAGTGATCCTATCCAGGGATTGCAGGGTAAAGCAGCCGGGGTAATGATTACCAAGCCCGGTGGCGACCCCAATGCCGGATTCTCCGTAAGGGTCAGGGGAGCTTCCTCTATTGCTACCAGTACTTCGCCCCTTTATGTGGTAGATGGTGTGCCCGGTGTGGACCCCACTACCATTGCTGCCGACGATATTGAGTCATTCAACGTGCTCAAGGATGCTTCTGCTGCTGCCATTTATGGTTCAAGAGGTGCCAACGGGGTAATTATTATTACCACCAAAAGAGGCGTGGCAGGACAGAGATCGCAAGTCGACTTCAATACTTTTTATTCTTTTGACCAAGTGGCCAAACGGCTGGATATGCTTTCGGCTGATGAATTGAGAGATTTTGCCAACAATAACAATATTGCCTTTAATGATGCCGGTGCCAATACCGACTGGCAGGATGAGGTTTTTCGCACAGGAGCTTCCCAAAACTACAACCTCTCCATGTCAGGTAGTGAAAATAATATTTCCTACCGTGCTTCTGTAGCTCATAACATTTTTACCGGAGTGGTAAGAGGCTCAGAGAAAGAAAGAACTACCGGTCGTTTGAATATTGACCACCGTGCTTTTGATGAGCGACTGATTATCTCTTCAGGGCTTTCAGGTACTTTTGAAAGTAACGACTATATTAACTACAGTGGCTGGGGCCTCAATGAAGTCCTTTACCAGGCTTACAGCCGCAACCCCACCGACCCCGTGCGTAACGATGATGGTACTTTCCATGAAGATACCCGTGGTTTTAACTATCGCAACCCCATGGGGATTTTGGAAGATTTCTACAATAAAAGAGATGCAAAACGTTACTTCGGTTACCTGAAAGGTGATTTGGAACTTTTTGACGGTCTTGTGGCCGGCGTAAACCTTGCCTATACACGCAACGACCATGAAAGTTTTTATTTCGAGCCCTCCAAAGAGGGTGTGATTACCCGCGAAGGAGAAGGACGCAAAGTATATGATAACTTTGAGTCAAGATTGCTGGAAACTACCCTCCGGTACAACACCTCTTTTGATATACACACCCTTGAAGTACTGGGTGGTTATTCATTCCAGGAAGACTTTTTTACCGGTTTTCGTGCACAGGGAAGACAGCCTTTCCTTAATGTAACGGGTGTACACGACCTGAGCATTTTCCAGGATATTAACCCCGGCGATATTGACTCATGGAAAAGTTCTAGTCGCTTGATTTCTTTCTTCAGCAGGGCTATTTATAACTATGATTCAAAATACTTTTTAACTGCAACCATCCGCAGAGACGGTTCTTCCAAGTTTGGTAAAAACAATGAGTGGGGCTGGTTCCCTTCTGCCTCTGTGATGTGGAATATTACCAATGAAGATTTTATGGCCAACAATGCCATTATCAATAACCTTAGGCTGAGAGCCGGTTTCGGTATTACCGGTAATCAGGAGTTTGGAAACTATCTGGGGATTCAGTATTACCAGTCTGCAGGTAACTCGCTCAACTTTGAAACCGGTGAAGACGCTATCCTCTTCCAGTTTGCCCACGTGGCCAATCCCAACCTGAAATGGGAAGAGAACCGTGAAATCAACGTGGGTATTGACTTTGGTTTGCTCAACGACCGTATCTCCGGATCTTTGGAAGTTTTCCGCAAAAACACCTATGATCTACTGGGCCAGTATTCAGTACCCGTTCCCCCCAACCCTGTAGGCCGCATCTGGGCCAATGTGGGTGAAATACAGGTGGAAGGTATTGACCTTATGCTGCAGGCATTCCCTGTTGACACCAGGAACTTCGAATGGAGATCTAATGTTTCTTTTTCCACATTCAGCCAAACGGTTGTCTCCCTTGGCAATGAGCGCTTCGAATGGAGCCGCCTGACACAGGGCAACGTATCCGGCCCCGGACTGGTAGGGACCTGGACACAGGTAGTACAGCCAGGTATGGATATTGGCACCTGGTATATGCCAGAGTTTGCAGGATTCCAGACGGATGGTTCTTTCCTTTTCTATACAGCAGCAGGTGGGGTAACCCGCTATCCTGAGCAAGCTGAAAGAAGAGTAGTAGGCAGCGCACTTCCCGATTTCGAACTGGGATGGTCGAACTACATGAAGATTTACAACAACTGGGATGTTAGCTTTGCTTTCAGAGGGGTTTTCGGACATGATGTATTTAATGCCACCAAACTTATTTTTGGTAACCCCAGCACCCTGCCTGCACTTAACGGACTTACCTCTGCCGTTGAGGAGTATGAAAATGGGTTGAGAGATACTCCCAAGGTAAGCAGCTACTACCTGGAAGATGGTACGTTTATTCGTCTTGACAACCTGGCAGTGGGATACAACTTCCGTAATATT
>SLOR01000096.1 GCA_007132395.1 Bacteroidales bacterium | reverse complement strand
TACCGGTGAAACCGGAACCGGCACTTTGGAAGACCCCTTCAATGTGGCCTATGCCATCAACAACAACAGCGGTAGTGGCGTGTGGGTTGAAGGATATATTGTTGGAGTTATGGAAACCCATACATCTGATTTCTATGAATCGTTTGAAGGCCCGTTTCAGACCGAAAGCAACCTGCTTCTGGCCGACTCACCCGATGAAACTGACCCCAACAACGTACTGTACGTTCAGTTACCCTTTGGAAGCAGCCCCCGCCAGGCCCTTAACCTGGCACAAAATCCGGGAAGGCACGGCACACATGCCAAAATAAAAGGAAATCTGGCAGCCTACTTCAGTTCCCCTGGACTAAGAGATGCCAGTGATTACCGTGCAGAAGATATCAACGGCGATGACCCCGACCCTGACCCCGACGCAGACCCTGTAACATCTATTGACGAAAACTTCCAGTCTTACGCCAATTACGACATCATTAACCAAAACAACTGGATTTCATTCCGTGAAGCAGGAGAAAGAGACTGGATTTGCAGAACTTTTGATGGGAACCACTATGCCCAGGCTACTGCACACAACTCAACAGACGCACAAAACATCATGTGGATGATTACACCTGCTGTTGACCTGGATGCCATAGCCAATCCTGTGCTGGAATTTGAATCAGCTAAATCCTTCTATACCCACGACGGATTCAGCTTGCATCTCTCCGTTGATTTCAATGCCTCCAACCCTGGAGCAGCAACATGGCAAACCCTCGATGCCACACTGGCCGGACAATCTCATTCCGATAACGACTGGATTCACTCAGGAGTTATTGATTTGTCAGCCTATTCAGGCATCGTGCGTATTGCATGGAAATATGAAGCCATTGCCTCACAAGGCCAGACCGGCACCTTCAGGGTTGACAACGTGAAACTCTACAACCAGCAATAGGTAAAGCCTTTTGGAACTGTCTGTAATTGTAATGCAGACACCACAAAGAACCTGCATATAAACATATGCAGGTTCTTTTGTTTTTGATGACAATCATTATAATTATTTCGTTAATTTTGATATATAATCTATATGAAAATCAATTTTATCTCAAACTTAAACCATACACATCATGGAGAATATACGCGAGAATGCAATACTATTTGCTATGGACTATGGCCCCAGGCTTATTGGGGCGATCATTGTACTGCTTGTGGGATTACAACTGATCGCCTGGTTTGTTAAATGGATGAAAAGAACCCTGGAAAAAAGAGAATTCGATCCATCCCTCAAGCCGTTTTTAACCAGTCTGGTATCTACATTGTTAAGAGTACTGCTTGTAATCAGCGTAATGAGCATGGTTGGCATAGCCATGACCAGCTTTGTTGCCATTTTGGCTGCTGCCGGTCTGGCAATAGGTCTTGCACTTTCGGGCACGCTTCAAAATTTTGCCGGCGGGGTAATCATTCTGATAATAAAGCCCTTTAAAGTGGGTGATTTTATTACAGCCCAGGGCTATTCGGGTACGGTAATAGAAATTCAAATATTTAACACGGTGCTCAAAACCCCACAAAATGTAATCATTATTATACCAAATGGAGGACTGGCTACAGGCTCTCTTACCAACTTCTCGGTACTGCCTACCCGACGGGCCGACTGGTCATTTGGCATCGCCTATGGCGACAGTTACGATAAAGCCAAACAAGTATTACTGAAACTGCTGGAAGAAGACGAAAGAGTACTTAAAGATCCCGCTCCTTTTATTGCCCTGGGAGAGCTGGGCGACAGCAGTGTAAATATTACTGTGCGGGCATGGGCCAACTCAGCCGATTTCTGGGGGATGTTTTTCGACATGAACGAGAAAGTGTATAAAGCATTTGCCAAAGAAGGCATCAATATTCCTTTCCCTCAAATGGATGTACATCTGCACAAAACAGAATAGTTTCATCGAATACTTTTGTATTCATCTGCTCAACTCTGCATGCGGTCTGTCTCTGGAACACATGCAGAGTTTTTTGTTATTCCGTTTGTTTTTGCCGACAAAATGCTTTAATTTTATGCTAATACACAAATTAACCAATAAATGGAAACACAAGACAGAATCCAACAGGAGCTTGCCATTGAACGATTTGGCTGGATTACCAAAGAAGAACCTCTCTCCTGTATTACCGACACCAACCTGCAACTGAATATTTGTATTTTAGAAGCCGTATCTCCTTTTTTCGGTTATTATGCTGATGAACCACGTACCGGCAAACCGCTGTATTTGTATTGGGTGCTGGATAAACACTATAGCTTTGAGCATTTAGAAAGGACATTTGAATTTATCCGTCGCAACTGCAACCATCATCTGGAGTGTGCTGCGGGTCAGGTTACCATCGTCAACGAAACATACCCTGTGGTGCGTATGCTCAACCTGGGCCTTTATAACCAGATAACAACGGTACAGCAGATGTTTGAAAAAATGGACATCCACCTGAAAAAAAGCACTCGCAAAATCCAAAATCAGATGGGGCTGATAAAGCTCAATAAGTTTCTGCACCTGGAAAAAGCGGATAAGGGATTATACCTGGACCAGGATAATGAGCACCGTGGGTTTTTCGAAATTCCAAGAGATGTCAACTGGATGGATTTTAAAAATATTACTACACAGGTAAAATACGACACCAGTCTTATTTTCTTTGATGCCGCCAGGGCTGCATTTAGGGAGAAAGGGAAGATTGTGGAACTGGTTCGTATCTACCGCGAAAATCTCACACAGGAAAAACTTATGGCCATACGCGAAAGGTACCTGAGATTAATTACTGCTTAATCAGCAGTAATATTCTCAGGCCTTACCACACAAAAAGCTTATCGGTATTTGCGGCTTACCTTCTATATGCTGCCTAACTGATAAGCTTTTACTTTTTTTAGGTATTTTCGCACAAAAAAAAGAATGCCCGAACTGATATTTATACTAGTAGGTGCTGCCCGGGAGGAAAATATAGGTGCTGCAGCGCGAGCCCTTAACACCATGGGTATATCAAGTCTTTACCTGGTAAATCCCATTGCCAACCACCTGGGTGAGCGATCCAGGGCTACCGCCCACGGCTCCCTGGAAATTCTTGAACAAGCAAAGATATTTTCCGCCCTGGAAGAAGCCATCAAAGATATTGACCTGGTAATAGGCTCCACCGCCAAAAAAAGGAATGTAGCCGAAACCTACCACCCGGCAGAGGACATTCCACAAATCATTTTTGACAAGGGCAACACCATTGGCAGCGTAGCCATCGTTTTTGGAGGCGAAGAGTCGGGACTGAGCAACGAGCAACTGGCGCAATGCCACCTGCTTTCTACCATTCCCATGTATCGGAAATACCCCAGCCTCAACCTGGCGCAGTCGGTAATGGTGTATGCCACCTACCTGAGCAAGGTGAGTTTAACCTGGGAAAAGAAAACGATTCACAACCCCGTACAAGCTGAACTCCCTGTTGTACGAGAGAAAGCACAACAAATTCTTGCCGATGTGGATATCCCTGCCGAACATCTCATCTATTCAAGGATTATGCAAAGACTCATGATGCTCAACAAGGACGACATCAATCTTTTTCATTCCTTCTGCAAGTTTTATTTGAAAAAGTATCACGGAAGGGTGAAATAAGGTTGAGAAGTTGAGGCGTTGATAGGTTGAAAGTTTGAGAAAGCCACGGGGCCTTTACCTAAAAGGGTGCCCGGCATTATGCATCCCGGACACCCTTCCCTTAATACAAATAACAGATACTATACGTATCCCTGTGCCATCATGGCATCGGCTACTTTTACAAAGCCACCAATATTGGCACCTTTTACATAATTCACAAAATCACCTTCTTTACCATATTCCACGCAGGTCTTATGGATGTTAACCATGATATTGTGCAGTCGTTGATCCACTTCTTCACGGGTCCATGACAGCCTCAGTGAGTTTTGGCTCATCTCCAGACCTGATGTGGCAACACCACCTGCATTGGCAGCCTTTCCGGGCCCGTAGAGGATTTTATTTTCCAGGAAAACTTCTACTGCTTCGGGTGTAGAGGGCATGTTGGCCCCTTCGCTCACGCAAATACAGCCATTATCCACCAGGATTTTGGCTTCTTTGGCATTAATTTCATTTTCTGTGGCACAGGGCAATGCAATATCGCATTTTTCGGCCCATGGCCTGCTTACACCTTCCACATATTTACATCCGTAATGGTCGGAATATTCGCGGATTCGTCCTCTTTTGATGTTTTTAAGTTCCATTATGAAGGCCAGTTTTTCGCGGTCAATGCCATCGGGATCGTGAATATAGCCAGTGGAGTCAGAAAAGGTTACCACCTTTCCTCCCAAATCCAGTACTTTTTCAGCGGCAAACTGCGCCACGTTGCCTGAACCACTTATCGCTACCACCTTATTCTTAAACCCTTCATTGATGGTGGCAAGCATTTCCTGGGCAAAATACACGGTGCCATAACCTGTTGCCTCCGGCCTGATAAGGCTTCCGCCATATTCACGCCCTTTGCCTGTAAGCACACCCGTAAATTCGTTACGAATGCGCTTGTACTGACCAAACATGTATCCTACTTCCCTTCCTCCTACTCCGATGTCACCGGCAGGCACGTCTGTATCAGGGCCAATGTGCCGGAAAAGTTCTGTCATAAAACTCTGGCAAAAACGCATTACCTCATTGTCGGATTTTCCTTTGGGGTCGAAATCGCTACCCCCTTTTCCGCCTCCCATGGGCAGTGAAGTAAGGCTGTTTTTGAATACCTGCTCAAAGGCAAGAAATTTCAGGATACCCAGGTTTACAGTGGGGTGAAAACGAAGCCCGCCCTTGTAAGGGCCTATGGCACTGTTCATTTCAATACGAAACCCACGGTTTACCTGCACCTCACCCTTATCGTCAATCCAGGGAACCCTGAAAACAATGATTCGCTCTGCCTCTATCATGCGCTCAAATACCTTAGCAGCTTTGTATTTGGGGTTTTCATCAAGAAAAGGAAGTATGGTTTCAGCAACTTCTTCCACGGCCTGATAAAACTCGGGCTCTGCCGGGTTTTTCGCGACCACATAATCCATAAATTTTTTTAATTGTGTGTTCATTTTGTTGTGCTTTTGGATTAAAAATCATTTGTATTTGTGTCAATCAGATTCTTACACAATTTTAATCCTTTTGATTACCCCCCTTAAGTTTTTATGAAAACAAATATTTTTCACATTTATCTTGCATACGTCAATTATTTTTATTATGAGGAAATATTTGTTTTACACTTCAAGGGTCACTGCGGTTAGAAAAGTCAACAAAACCATCCTGCCAAAACCTCTTCCAAAAACAAATTTGGAATTTCTCACACCTGCCAACAGATTTATTTTTTTTTGTCAGCTATTGCATTTCCTATTTCATTATTACTACTTTAGAACACCTAAACCAATTCCGCTCCAAGATGAAAGATTCCGCCTCCCGCCCTGCTACCGGCAAATCTACACCCAAAGCCGATGCCGACATTACCCCTCCTGGCCTTACCATCAGCCGGGAAGAAATACAACGACTTCTTGCCGAAAAGCGTGAAAGGCTCAAGGAGCTGGGTGCCATCAATCAAACCACCCAAATCCTCAAGCAAAACAAGCCCATCGACAACATGCTCAACGAGATAAGTCGCATTTTACCGGCGGCCTGGCACTACCCTGACGATACCGTGGCTCGCATCCGCTACGGCAAGGATGTTTTCGTTAACAGTGCCCGCTTCAGAGAAACCCCCTGGTGCCAGAAAAAATCCTTTGAAACCATCAATGGCACAGAAGGAGCCCTTGAAATATATTACCTCAGCGAACATACAACACTTGACGAAGGGCCCTTCCTTATGGAGGAAAGGGATTTGCTCAATAACCTCAGCACACTTATCTGTGGTTATCTGAACACCTATATCGGCAAAGAGCTTTTACAGAAATCCCTCGAACAGAAAAAGCAGGAAGACATCAGCGCAGAACGCTCCCATTCGGCCATGAGCCGCCATCTGTTGCAAAAGTTTCTGGTAAAACACAACTCCGACCGCGATATTTATCACGATTTGATGCAGTATAAAGTGCGGGAAATATTGCTTGTGGCAAATCTTTATGATGCCTATATTATTGAGCAGGAAGGGCGTTTTTTCGAGCAGGTTACCGGCGAATACTATCAGTTGAACCTTTCCTCTGCACCCCGTATTACAGGAGTTTCCACCCCCGAGGAAGCGCTGGAGAAAATGCAGGAAAAACATTTTGACCTGGTAATCGTAATGATGGGGGTAGATAAAAACACACCCATTCAGCTCAGCCGGATTATCAAACAGATATATCACAACATCCCCATCTTCCTATTGCTGAATAACAACAGCGACATCGGACTTTTTGAAGATGGCAGTAAAAATATAAGCTCCATCGACAGGGTTTTTGTTTGGAACGGCGACTCCAATGTTTTCCTTGCCATGGTAAAATACATCGAAGACCGTATGAATGTGGAGAACGACATCAACATCGGTATGGTAAGGGTTATTTTGCTGGTGGAAGACTCGGCACGCTATTACTCAAGGTACCTGCCCATATTATATTCTATCGTTATTGAGCAAACCCGTCAACTTATTGAGGAGATACACACCGACGAGATGCACAAATTGCTTAAAATGCGTGTGCGCCCCAAAATACTGCTGGCCTCCAATTACACCGAGGCGCTTACCCTGTTCGACAAATACCGCGAAAACCTGCTGTGCCTTATTTCAGATGTGAAATTCGAAAAAGACGGCAAACTCGACTCACGCGCAGGGCTCAGCCTGGTGGGTTATGTAAGAGACCAGATGCCCGACTTGCCCGTTGTGCTGCAGTCGTCAGATGTAGAAAACGCCCGGAATGCCTATCTGCTCAAAGCCACTTTTATCAACAAAAACTCCGAAACCCTCAAGCAGGACCTGCACAGTTTTATCAACTATTACCTGGGCTTCGGAAACTTTGTGTATCGCGATGATGAAGGCCGCAAAGAAATCGCCATAGCCCGTTCCATGCGCGAATTCCAGTCGCACCTGAAATCTATTCCCGAAAAATCGCTCATTTATCACGCCCGAAAAAACCACTTTTCGCACTGGTTGATGGCCCGTGGCGAAATACAAATCGCAAAAAAGATAAAGCCCCTGAAAGTAGAAGACTTTGACTGCCCGGGCTGCGTAAGAGAATACATGATTGATATCATTGAAAAATGTATCCGCGACAGGCAAAAGGGCAAGGTGGTGAATTTCGAAGAATCGGCCCTGCTCGACGAAACCAACGTGGTGCGTCTGAGCCCCGGCTCCCTGGGTGGGAAAGGTCGCGGACTGTCGTTCATCAACATGATAATCAACAATTTCTCGTTCAACGAACTGGTGCCCGATATCCGCATCCGCACGCCCAAAACCTCCATTATCGGCACAGAGGAGTTTGAAATGTTTTTACAGAGAAACAACCTGTACGATAAGATCTACAAAGAAACGGATTACGAAAAAATAAAAAAACTGTTTGTACAGGGAGAGCTTTCAGGCACACTAATCAAGCGCCTTAAAACCTACCTGAGTATTATAGAAAAGCCCCTGGCTATTCGCTCCTCCAGCCTTTTCGAAGACTCCCTCATGCAACCTTTTGCCGGCATTTTCGACACTTTCCTCTTGCCCAACAATCACCCCGACCCCAAAATAAGACTCAAAGAGGTGATGGATGCCATTAAGCTGGTTTTCGCCTCCATTTTTTCCCCAACGGCTCAGTCCTACTTTCAAGCTGTGAATTACAAGATAGAGGAGGAAAAAATGGCGGTTATTATACAAGAGGTGGTGGGCAATCAATACGAAAATTATTTCTATCCGCACATCAGTGGCGTGGCACAATCCTACAATTTTTACCCTTACTCTTATATGAAGCCAGAGGAAGGCTTCGCCGTATCGGCAGTAGGGCTGGGCAAATATGTGGTGGAGGGCGAAAAGACCTATCGTTTTTCTCCTGCGCACCCACAGCTTGAGATTTACACTCCCAAGGACTTGTTCAAAAATTCTCAGTTGCACTTTTATGCCATCAACATGGCCGGAAAAGAGGTAAACCTGCTGGAGGGAGAGGATGCCGGCCTTTGTAAACTTGAAATTTCAAAGGCCGAAGAACATGGTACCCTTAAACATTCTGCATCGGTTTACGACATATCGAACGAAAGAACTCTGCCCGGGCTTACCGAACCTGGCCCAAGGGTAATCAACTTTGCCAATATACTCAAGTACGACTATATTCCCATGTCCAAAACCATCGAGGTAATACTGGATATCGTTTCCGAAGCCCTGGGCTCGCCCATCGAAATTGAATTTGCCATTGACCTAAACAAGGACAAACAAGGTCGGGCCTCATTTTACCTGCTTCAGATAAAACCCCTCATTAAAAACATTGTGGACGCCGATATCAGCCTGGATGAAGTGGACAACAAGCGCCTGCTGCTCTACTCCGAAAATGGCATGGGTAATGGAATTATCGACACCATCAGCGATGTTATTTATGTGGATATGGATAAATTTGATAAGCTGAAAACCGAAAAGATGCGCGATGAAATAGACACTCTTAACCGCAAAATGGTAGCTCAGAACCGTAAGTACATACTTATGGGGCCCGGCCGCTGGGGCACGCGCGACCGCTTTATCGGCATACCGGTGGCATGGTCAAATATTTCCCATGCAAAAATCATCGTGGAGGTAAGCATGGAAGATTTTCCCCTTGACGCATCCCTGGGTTCGCACTTCTTCCATAATGTTATATCCATGAACGTGGGCTACTTTTCCGTGAAACACAATGCTTTGATTGACTACATCAACTGGGAGGAGCTGCAGAATGCCACCCTGGTGGAAGAAACAAAGTATTTCAGACACGTGCGTTTCAGAAAACCCCTGGAAATAATCATGGACGGAAAGAAAAGAGCCTCTCTGATATATCTGCCCGAAAAAACTGCAAAAAACAAAGACAATTAGGGCATTTTTGTGTTATTTTACATAGAAGTTCACAACAAGTATAACAAATATGGAAGATAACACACTGCACATACAGGAATCCCAATCTAAATACAAGTACAACGAACTCTTTGCCACCGATCGCCATGAGTTCAATGAAATTTCTTATCAGGATCTGATGCAGCAGCGCATTATCAATGTGCTGCTCATTTGCTCCAACTATGATGCGTTTATGCTGGAAGACGACGGACGCATCAACGAGAAAATTTTCCTGGAATACACCTCCAAAAACCTGCGTTACCCGCCCCAGTTTACCCAGGCCAGCTCTTCTGAAAAAGCCTTTGAGCTTTTGGAGAAAAAAAAGTTCGATCTGGTAATTACCATGCTCAACGTGGGTAAGATTGACGCTTTCGAAATGGCTAAAAAAGTCAAAAAGCGTTACGCCGATATACCCATCGTGGTACTCACTCATTTCAGCCGTGAGGTTACCATCAAGCTGGCCGATGAGGATCTCAGCTCCATTGACTACGTGTTCTGTTGGCTGGGCAACCCCAGCCTTTTGCTGGCTATTATCAAGCTGATTGAAGACAAAATGAACGCGGAGTTCGATGTGGAACATAAGGGAGTGCAGGCCATATTGCTGGTGGAAGACTCCGTCAGGTATTATTCATCCTATTTACCCACGATTTACAAGGCCATATTTGAGCAAACCAATGAACTCATGACCGAGGGCTTAAACGAACACCGCAAAACCCTTCGTATGAGGGCAAGACCAAAAATCCTGCTCGCCAAAACCTATGATGATGCTGAGGCACTCTATCATAAATACAAGAACAATCTGTTGGGAGTAATTTCTGATATTACCTACTACAGGGAGGGAGTAAAAGACAAGGAGGCCGGGATAAAACTGGCACAAATGATTCGTAATGAAGGCTCTCAAATTCCGGTTTTGCTTCAGTCGTCCGACGATTGGGACGAGCAAATTATGGAAGAACTGGGGGTAACCTTTATTAACAAGTACTCCAAAACCCTGCTGCTGGAGCTTAAGCACTACATCAAGGAAAATTATGGGTTCGGTGATTTTGTATTTCGTGACCCGGTGAAAAATGTAGAAGTTGACCGGGCCAACAATCTGCACTCTTTGCAGGTAAAAATTGCACGTGTTGATGGCAAGTGCCTTATGTACCATGTTTCCAACAATCATTTCTCACGCTGGCTCAAGGCAAGAGCACTTTTTTCCCTTGCGGATGTATTTGCCAGGAAAAGCACTTCTGACTTCGATGACAACATTGAAGAAATCAGAAGCTACCTCATCGATACCATTGCCAACTATCGAAAAACCAAAGGCCGGGGTATCATTGCCAGCCACATTGACGAATATGCTATTTTTACGCGTCTGGGCGATGGCCAGCTGGGGGGTAAGGCCCGGGGTCTGGCTTTTATTGACTCCTTTATCAACAAATACAAGATGATGTTTAAGTGGGATGACGCCATGATTACCATCCCACGCACAGTGGTGCTTACCACCGACCTCTTCGACGAGTTTATGGAGGATAACAACATGTACGACACGGTCCTTTCCGACCTGCCCGACGAAGAGGTACTGGAAAAATTCAGCAGTGCCCCTACTCCCAAGCGCATGAAGAAATTCATAATGGAAATAGCTGAAGCCATTCGTTCTCCCCTGGCGGTGCGTTCATCAAGCCTGCTGGAAGACAGCCACTACCAGCCATTTGCCGGGGTATACTCCACCTACATGATACCCAACAACCATCACGACGATCGCATTCGTTTCTTCCAGCTGGAGCAGGCCATTAAAAGTGTATATGCTTCCGTTTTTTATAAAGAAAGTAAGGCATATATCGCTGCCACTTCCAATGTTATTGATGAAGAGAAGATGGCCGTAGTAATCCAGGAAGTTTCAGGTCGCAGCTATGGCAATCGCTTTTACCCGGCCATATCAGGAGTGGCACGTTCTGTTAATTTTTATCCCATTGAACCGGAAAAATATGAAGACGGTATTGCCAACATTGCTTTCGGACTGGGAAAAACCATCGTGGAAGGAGGAATTTCCATGCGGTTTTGCCCCAAATACCCTCAGAAAGTGTTACAGCTTTCCATTCCAGAATTAGCGCTTACCAACAGTCAAAAGGAATTTTACGCACTGGATCTGGACCCCGAAAAATTTCATTCTTCGGTGGATGAAACCGTGAACCTCCATAAAATACGAATTAAGGCTGCCGAAAATGATAAGGCCCTCAAATTTGTCGCCTCCACATTTGATTACCATGACCAAATCATACGGGACGGAATTTAAAAAAAAAAAAAAAAGATTATCACTTTTTCCAACATCCTTAAATACAATTCCTTCCCTCTTGCTGAAATCTTGCAGGAATTGCTAAAAATAGGCCAGAACGAAATGAACAACCAGGTGGAAATAGAATTTTCTGTAAACCTGGATACCCCCGAAACCCAGCCACGTATTTTCCACTTCCTGCAAATCAGGCCCATTGTGGAAACCCAGGAAAAGAATATTGTGAACCTGGACTGTCAGCAACCTAAAAAAGCTTTAATTTACAGCGAACAAGCACTTGGCAATGGAGTTATCGATAACATACATGATGTTATTTATATAAAGCCCGATACTTTTGACCCGGCCGACACCAAGCAAATTGCTGAAACCATCGATAAGCTTAATTCTGAATTTGTAAAGCATGGGAGCAACTACATTCTCGTAGGCCCGGGCCGGTGGGGTTCAAGCGACCCATGGCTGGGGGTACCGGTAAAGTGGTCGCAGATTTCGGCTGCCAGACTCATTATTGAATCAGGCTTGAAAAACTTCCAGATAGACCCAAGCCAGGGAACCCACTTTTTTCAGAACCTGACATCTTTTAACGTGGGGTATTTCACCATCAACCCTTTTAACAATGATGGTATTTACGATGTAGAGTTCCTTAGCAGCCGGAAAGAAATCTTTGAGGACAAGTACGTGCGCCATGTCCGGTTTGATGCCCCTGTGGTGATAAAAATTGACGGGCGAAAGAAAAGAGGCGTGGTATTAAAACCAGAAAGTTGATTCTTTTTTCACAACATTACGGCACCCCTGGCGAAGCAATTATACATTTTCATGAGACAGATAGCGAATACATTTTCATAAAAACAATATAGTCTACACTGCACACTTCAAAGCCTTGAGTTTTACCTATAAAAAAAAAAAAAAAAACAAG
>SLOR01000100.1 GCA_007132395.1 Bacteroidales bacterium | reverse complement strand
CCATGAGTGATCAAATTACCGATTTTATGAAAGACAGCTTTCAGCGACTGCGCCCTTCGAGGGATGAAAATTTAGAAGGACTGGTACACATCGTAAACGGAAAAAGGGGAGGACGCTTCGGTTTTGTATCTTCTCATGCAGCAAATTCATTTGCCCTGGCAATTTTTTTGATTCATCTTCTGGGTAGCAAATTAAAATACATTGCCCCGATACTGTTGGTGTGGGCCAGCCTGAAATCCTACAGTCGCATATACCTGGGTGTGCATTACCCCGGCGATGTGCTGGGAGGAATTATTATGGGCGTCATTTGCGCATGGCTTATCATTCAGCTATGGAAATACCTGAATAAAAGATACTTTGCTGAAAACACGGTAATATAAAGTATTAATAGCCTGAGTATTTGGTTTCAAACTTATCCACCACTACTTTATACACTGCCACATTATTTACAGAAGGCGGGTTGTAAGTAAAATCCTGACCTGCATATTTGCGCATGATAATGTTGAGTACCCTTACCTTTTCGTCGAAATCCTCAATAAACTCCACCTTACCGCTTGCCAGCACACTTTTGTAGCGCATGCCATAGCTGCAAGCCACCTGCTCATGACGGTGGAATAACTGATGGTCGGTGCTGAAGCAAACACACACCTCCGGATTTTTTTGCAGTGCATCTATTTTTTTTCCTGCCGGAGCCGAATGCAGGTAAATGCAGTCATCCGCGAATCCGAAATTGAAAGGCAATACATAGGGTTTATTATCGGTATCTATCATGGCCACGTAGCAAGCTTCGCACTTATCAATGATTTCTTTGGCGTTGGCCGGGTCGGTGAAAATTGTATTTCCCATAACTATATATGTTTTACGAATGCGCTAAATTATATCTTAAGTACAAATATAACAAATACGACAAGCCAAATCATGATTGTTACGCAATTCTGTTATCGTTGTAATGGTCCGGATTAACCTTTGTCTTGTTAATAGGATTTTTACAAGGCCAAAAAAGGGGAAATAAAACCACAAAAGTAAGGTCGCTTCTACCCCGGCCTTTCAGATTTACCGGTAACAAAACAAGGAACGGAGCGATTAAAAGATTTGCAGACCCGCACACCAACATCGTTTAGATTAAACCATATCTGTTAATTGCGGGGCCTTAAATCTTCCAGCGTAGAGACCGCCGTTTTGTCGGAAAATCTGTGAAGCCTTGATTTTTTGCAACTTTTTCATCAAGCAACCGAGCCCTAAAGGGCGAGCTCAATGTGACCTTTTATGAAAATTATGTACACATTAAAAAGTTGATAAAATATAGCTTTCGGTAAAAAAAAAGTTCCTGTGTAAATGAATTGCTAAAACCTACCTTAAACTAAAATAAAATCTTTAGAGGCAAGAAAACGGATAATCATAAAAATAAATGGACAATTGTAACAAAAAAAAATTATTATTGCATACCAAAGTGTGTCCGAAACCAAATCCGAAGAAATGGGGAAAATAATTGCCATCAGCAACCATAAAGGAGGAGTGGGTAAAACTACCTCTGCCATAAACATAGGAGCAGGGCTGGCCCTTAAGGGGAAAAAGGTTTTGCTCGTGGATATCGATCCCCAGGCCAACATGAGCCAGAGCCTTAATATTGTTGATCACAACCCCAATATTTACGGAGCATTGAAAGGGATGTACGGGCTGGAAGCTGTTAAAATACAGAAAAACCTTTACCTGGTACCCGCGGCAGGTGAACTGGGTGGTGCAGAGATAGAATTATCGGCTGAGGCCGGAAGAGAGTTTTTGCTAAAAGAATTGATCGAAAACCAGGCAGAAAAATACGATTATGTCCTTATCGATTGTCCTCCCTCTCTGGGTTTACTTACCATAAATGCTTTTACCGCTGCTCACGAAATATTTATCCCTATGCAGGCACAATACCTGGCTTTGCAGGGAATAGGAAAGCTATTGGGGCTGGTAGAGAAAATTAAAAAACGCCTGAATCCGGAACTGGAAATCACAGGCATCTTTATTACCCAGTTCGACAGGCGCAAGGTGCTGAATCGCTATGTGATGGACACCCTGGAGTCGCACTTTGGAGAAAAGGTTTTCAAAACCCGCATCCGTAATAATGTAGCCCTGGCCGAAGCGCCCAACGCCGGTTGCGACATTTTCACCTACCAGCAATCCAGTAATGGTGCTTTTGACTATGGCCAACTAACCAAAGAGATTCTTAAGAGACGATAATTTTCTGGCATAGATTTTTTTCTTCCTTTTTAATTAATGCTTTTAATCTCCGATACCAGCTTCTCGAGGCTAACTGGTTTTGTGATATAACCGTCAAATCCCATTTCGATATACTTTTGTCCCTCTCCTGTCATTGCATTGGCTGAAATGGCTATAATAGGAGGGAGCTGATGGTGGCGTAAACGAAATTCCTTCATGGCCGAAACCCCGTCCATGACAGGCATCATTATATCCAGTAGAATTACATCATGTATGTCTGGCTGGAATATCTCCAGGGCCACTAATCCGTTCTCTGCGGTGTCCACATTGCATTTTGCAGCCTTCAGCATCAGCGAAATAACCTTAAGATTTACTGTTTTATCGTCAACCAGCAAAATGTTTAATCCCAGGGTGTTATCTTGTTTTGGGTGTTCTCTCTGATGTTTCGTAATCAGCTCTTCCGCAGAGGCTTCTTTTACCTGAAATGTAAACCAGAAACGACTGCCTTTGCCAGGTTCACTTTCCACTTCTATGGTACCTCCCATATGACCTACCAGTTGCTTGCAAATATAAAGTCCCAGACCCGAGCCATCGGCAGGGCGGGAGTAGGAGTTGTCGACCTGCTGGAATTTACAGAAAAGTTTTTGCTGATTGGCTGTACTAATGCCGATACCTGTATCAGAAACTTCCACTTTTATAAGTTGCCTGTTTTGATGTTCAGGGATACTGATGCGAATGCCAATATTCCCGTTTTGCGTAAACTTTATGGCATTGTTAATCAGATTCATAATAATCTGTTCCAGCCTGATTTTATCCACAACAATAATTTCAGGAATGTCAGGTGTAATATCAATATGAAGGCGATTGTTTTTACTTATAAGACACGGATTGCAAAGTGTTGCAATATTGTCGGTCATTTCCCTGATATTTAAGGGTTCCGGGCGCAACTCCAGTTTGCCGGCTTCAATTTTAGTAATTTCAAGAATATCGTTGATT
>SLOR01000381.1 GCA_007132395.1 Bacteroidales bacterium | reverse complement strand
CGCAAATGATTTCTCTTAACCTTTAACCCAAGGCGTTGCCGTTGGGCTGAAGTAAATTGTCCTTTCAGGACGCTCTTTCTATTCGATTGCAAAATTATATTACTGGCAGGATTGCGGATAAGTATAAAAGGGATAAATGCTATTCAAAATAAAGCTTCATTGCACCCTCAATTCATGGTGCAATGTAGCTTTATCATAACTTGTCTGCAAGGTTTTCCAAAGGGTTCTAATGCCCGGGTCCGGTTAAAACGATCTGACCACGTATTTCTCCTGCAGGATATTGCTGCGTATGTACGTTCACGTAAGTCTCTCCTGTGCGGAGGAGATCCACAAGGTCTTCCAGACTTTGTCCTGCCAGCGGTCCCACCAGGTTTTCGTGGGTAATAACACCCGTGGCAAGAATACCGCTTGTAGATCCCGGCAGCAGAGCAGCCGGGGGTCCCTCAGGATATAGCCATACCACAACAGGGCCGTTAACACCCGGCGCACCCAAATGAATATGTGCCATAGTGACATTTTGAATGTTTGCAACTATCAATCTGAATTGCAAACCCGTTCCATCCCTGCTCAGTTGAAAACGCGCCTGACCAGTGGCATTTGTTATCACTGGTTCTTCCACTACTTCCTGATCTCCAGTCATATGCGCCCTAAACTGGGTAATACCCCCTTTGTTCCCGGGTTGTGAGGGGGCATTTTTCAGGGAGTACAAAGACGAACTCACCAATTCATGCTCATCTTGTGTCTGAGCATCCATTAAATCATCAGTTTTTTCGCAGGAAGCTAAAGCGATGATTCCAACAGTCATAAAAAAAATCCATAGTTTTTTCATAGCATTAATATTTAGTTGAATAAAAGAATGAATTAAGCATTGCATGAAAATGCTTAATACCCTTGACCTACAACAGCACAGGCCCGAAAAGCCGCAACCATCCTTTGAGAAACATATTTTTGTCTGCAGGTTATCATAGGCTTATTCGCAAATACAGGTTTTCTAAATATCCGGATAAAACAGGAGGAAAATTAATTATTGCTTTTCACACACATCCTGGCAACAATAACGCTCATAGCCAGGCTTTTCTATCATACATAAAGGGAGGAGAACTTTTTAAAACAATAGAAATAAGATCAGGCTGAGGCCACATGAAATAGTCCATCAGCCCAAACCATCAATGCTTTTACACATCTGTTTAAGTTAATAATTTTTCGCGAAAAATAAAAGAGAAAAATGCAGTTCTTTATGGCTCACTCATCGGCCTGAGCATCCAATGCAATGGTCTTATACTCCTCCTTCCGGAAGAGCAGCAGAAAGCCTGCCAGCAAGGCTACAAAAAATCCCCCGGCAGCACAGAATTAGCTGCCGGGGGAAAAGCAAAAACTTCAAAGTACAGGGTGAATAGAGAACTAAAAAATAAGAATTTGCCGCGATACCGTTTCCTTGCCCACGGTTACCTTCAGGACATACTGGCCGGGTTGCAGCGAGCTTACATCCAGGGTGTGGCGGCTTTGCTCAAGGGATGTGCTTGCCGAGAGCAACAGGCCCGAACGGTTGGCATCAAAGAGCTGGTAAGTTACCCGCTCATCGCCACGCATAGTTTTGATGGTGCCTTCACGGGCTTTTACATCCACGCTAAGGCGGTCGCTGGCAGGGTTGGGGCTGGCCAGCAGTTCAAACCATGGATCGCCGTAATTATAGCAATCTACATATTCGATCTCCGTGGCATAGACCTCTGAAACCCCGCATGCGTTGTAAGCCTCCAATTCAAAGATATACCACCCATAGGGCACATAGCTGAAAGGATCGGCGCCAGGTACGGCATTGGGAGCAGAGCGGAAAAGGGTACCCTGGGGCCAGGTGAGCAAGCGGGCACTGTATCTAGAGATTTGCTGCCCATAAGGATTATGCTGAAAAACATTACCCTCGTGTGTGCTACACCAGTACCACTCCCCTCCTACGGCGTTTTCTATACCTACTTCACTGAAATCTATAATGGGAACACCTACCCATAACTCTTCCTCCAGTATTTCCTGACCACAAGGGCCATTCAAAGTAGCTTTTACCCATCCCGAACCACTTGTTGAAGAACTATTGGCTCTTACACGGTACTGCCCTGTTGATTGCCCGCTGATATAAGTAAGATTATTACTCTGCGACCAATGCACAGTATAACCCTCTGGTAAATTCTGTATTTCAAATAGAGTGCTGGTATTACACACCAGCCCCGGTCCAATGACTCGTGGCCTGGACCGGGTAGTACGAGAAATGTTAACGCGATCCGATTCGCCCGCAGGGCTTTCGGCAGAAACAGCATAGCTATAGGTGGTGTTGGGATTTAAACCATCAATAGTGAAAGATGTTGAGGTGGTTGTATAAAACTGAGTGCTACCAACTACATATACTTTATACCTGGTGGCACCCGGTGAGGCATTCCAGTTTAACACAACCGAACAATGATTGGGACTGCTGGCGGTAAGATTTGCAGGAGGACGGGGTGCGGTTGTAAAAGTAAATCCTGAACGGGTACGTGTATGCCCTACCAGGTCTGTAGCCACTACAGAGGCTGTATATTGGGTATTGGGCGACAGGTTTTTGAAAGTATAATTATGATAGGTATCATAGTTAACAGAAATTGTTTTTTTCTCCTTTAGGGTTCCATTGGGGTTTAGCAAGGTAAGCTCATAGGATTTAATTCCCATATAACCCGCTTTATTGTTCACAACAGTATACTCATTGGAACGGGCATCAAAACTACTGAAAAACAAAACAGCTTCTGAATTGCGAATACCACCTACATCAACTGTTGGTACAACAGGGGGTAAATTATCTATTAGAACGGTTAATGAAGAGCCATAATTAAAAGTGGTGGTAGAACTTTCTCTTGTTGCATTAAAGTAAAGATCCAAGTACCAACGTTCGTCAGGTTCACTTTGTGGGATATTCAAGGTAAGCAAAAAAGCACCTGTAGCACCTGCATTAATCTGAAGGGAGTTGTTGTCAATTTGCACCCAGGATGAGGGTATATTAAAAAGACTTTCATTGATAGATACTACAAAATTATTCCCCGTATTGTTTTTAACATTTACCTGAAACTGATGGGAGTTTCCAGGCTTTATAGGTTTAATAACATTCTGGTAATTACTTACCGAAGGAACGGTCACTGTAAAGTTCTGTGCTTGTGCCATTGAGGCAAACAGCAATATTAATATATATACATATATATTCTT
>SLOR01000245.1 GCA_007132395.1 Bacteroidales bacterium | reverse complement strand
TTATCGATAAAACCTTCGTGCAGCGAAATGGGCAGGGTTTGGTGTTTAAAATAGCCATCCTGCTGTTTCTCCTGGGCAACAATTTCGAAAATGGAATGTATCCGACTGACTTGACGCGGATTATCTGAGAGAATGAAGTTGGTGAACCCTTTAATGGTTTTCTCGGTAAGATTTTTTATGAGGATCTCAAAATTCTTATTGAAAGAAGGCTGGGGGCTGAAATGAAAGTCGAAATCCGTTTCTCCCTCTGCTGTGAGGTAGTGCCGGCGAAACTCCACCAGTGAAAATTCGCTGATTTTACTCAAAAAAGCTTCCCCATCAATAAACAACTCTTCCGGTGTGCTATGCTTCACTCCAGATGTTAGCGTGGAGAAAATATGCGCTGCTGCATCAAAGGCGTTCTGAATTCTCTCTTTGGCAAAAAAGGTATCATCATTCCAGAAAACCGTATGAGAAGGTAGCATGGAAAAGAAATCCTCCTTCTCATATTTCGATGTCATCTGGCTAATATCGGGCAGGATGGTGATTTTTTTGAGCTTTTCCAGCGAAATCTGACTTTCGGGGTTGAAGGTGCGTAAGCTTTCTACCTGGTCGCCCATGATTTCAATGCGAAAGGGAAAATCGTTGGAATAGGAAAACACATCCACGATACCACCACGCAAGGAGAACTGCCCGGGCTCTACCACAAAATCCACTCGATAGAAACCGTATTCGAGCAGCAATTCAAGGATAAAATCCACAGATGTATTTTCATCCTGATGCAAGGTAAGGGTGTTTTTCTTCAGCACCTTACGTGCAACAATTTTCTCAGTAAGCGCATCGGGATGGGTAACCACGATAAACTTGCGGGTTTCGGAAGACAGGCGGTTGATTACTTCGGAACGCAGCAGCACATTGGCATTGTCCACATCCGGGGTTTCGTAGGGTTTTTTATAGGAGGAAGGGAAAAGAAAGATATTTCTTTTCTCATAGGGTAAATCTTTCTCTTCCAACAGGTTTTCCAGATCATTAAAAAAATAGGCCGCTGCTTCACGAGAGGAGAGGATGAAGACAAAAGGTTTGGGCACCGACCTGTAAGCCGCTGCGGCTACCACCGATATGGCAGAACCTGCCATCCCGCTGAGCCCGAGTTGTATTTTGTCAGAAGATTTAAGTTGGTCAACAAGAGCCCCAACTTTGGGCACCTGCTTGTATTTTTGAAGAAATTCAGAAGGATTCACCTGTTTTCTTGTTAAATGAAAAAACAGGCAAAGATATCCAATCCCCTGCTTAATGACAAATACCTGTCAAAGCAAAGCAAAATCTATAAACCATCATAACTTAGTTTTGCGTACCCCTTTACACTTTAGGTGCTGCTTCGGGAGAATGCTCACGCATGTATGCCTCCACCCTTTCTACCATGGCTTTGGGACCGATAATCAAGGGTGCGCGCTGATGCAGGGTTCTGGGCTCTATCTCCATAATCCGGTTAAAACCATCCGAGGCCTTCCCTCCAGCCTGCTCTGCCAGAAACGCGACAGGACTGCACTCGTAAAGCAAACGCAGTTTCCCGTTGGGTTGCTGGGTAGTGCCGGGGTAAATGAAAATCCCCCCCTTGATAAGGTTACGGTGAAAGTCGGCGACCATAGAACCAATATACCGCGAAGTATAGGGCCTGAGTGTTTTGGGGTCTGACTCCTGACAGTACTTGATGTACTGCTTTACTCCCTCAGGAAAAAAAATATAATTCCCTTCGTTGATAGAATAAATATTGGAAGTTTCCGGATATTTCATATCAGGATGCGACAGACAAAAGATTCCCACACTGGGGTCGAGGGTAAAACCGTTAACGCCTTTTCCGGTAGTATAAACCAGCATTGTGGAAGAACCATAAATGATATATCCTGCCGCCACCATATTTACCCCGGGCTGAAGCAGGTCGTCCAGTTTCCCTCCTCCGATATCTGATTTGCGGCGATAAATGGAAAACACCGTACCGATAGAAACATTGGCCTCTATGTTGCTACTGCCATCCAGGGGGTCGATAGCCACCACATATTTGCCCATTTCTGATATCTCATTCTGAAAAGAGATAATTTTTTCATTCTCCTCAGAGGCAATGGCACAGCATTCACCACCTACTTTCAGAGCCTGAATAAATTGTTCATTGGCGTATACGTCCAGCTTTTTCTGGGCTTCGCCCTGTACATTGTCTGAGCCTTCATAACCAAGAATATCCACCAGTCCTGCAGCATTGATTTCACGGTTAACAATCTTGGCAGCCGTGGCAATATCATTCAGCAAACGGGTAAGGGCTCCCTTTGCCTGAGGATATTGCGACTGCCGCTCAATAATAAATTGCGTTAATGTTTTGATTCTGTTTTGGGAAGTCATAGGGTGATTGATTTTTCGTGCAATTACGTAATTTTTTTAAACATTACAAAGATTTAAAAGTGTAGAATCATTCTAATTTACAAGCCATAACAAACGCTTCTTCAATTCCAGCCTAATGGGATTTTGTTTAACTTTTTACCACAACGTTAAACAATCAAGCAATCATTAACATTTTTTAACCAAACTTGCAAGCAAACATAAAGATTTGATTTTAAGCCTTTTTAGAATCTCAACCAAGGCTGAAACTACACAACAATCATTTTTTGTTTAACCGTTATTCTTTTTAATTAAACATTAAAACATTTTCTCTGTTTCGTATTTGCACAAACCAAAATCAGTGCAACATATCAAAACCAATATAAATTATGAATTAAAATTTTTAATTATGACACATTCTACAATTTCATTAGGCAAAAGCGTCAGACTCGTTCTGCTAACGGTGCTTTTGGTCTTTTCCCACAACCTCCTGAAGTCACAAACCGTCTGGGAAATTATTCAGGCAAGTCCGGAACACGAGACATTGGAAGCTGCCATTGAAGCAGCAGAACTGGATGGAACGCTGAGCGGAGCAGGACCCTTTACCGTATTCGCTCCCACCGACGATGCATTCGATGCATTGCCTGAAGGTCTGGTTGCAGATTTGCTGGCTGACCCCTCAGGTGACCTGACCGACATTCTTCTTTACCATGTGGTGGGCGCTACTGCTATGGCAGCCGACATCAGCAATGGCGATGTAATAGAAACCGTTTTGGGTAAAAACATCGTAATCAGTGTAGACGGAGACGGAAACGTTTTTGTAAACAATGCACAGGTTACCGTTACTGACCTGGAAGCAGACAATGGCGTGGTAC
>SLOR01000026.1 GCA_007132395.1 Bacteroidales bacterium | reverse complement strand
TGCCGTTGAGGAGTATGAAAATGGGTTGAGAGATACTCCCAAGGTAAGCAGCTACTACCTGGAAGATGGTACGTTTATTCGTCTTGACAACCTGGCAGTGGGATACAACTTCCGTAATATTAATGGAATAAGTAACCTCAGGCTTTACTTTGCTTCCAACAACGTGTTTACCTGGACCAACTACACCGGCATTGACCCTGAAATCAGCTTTACAGGCCTTTCTTTCGGTCTTGACCAGTTTAATGTGTATCCCAGAACCCGTACATTTACCCTGGGGTTAAATGTTTCCATATAACACGGCTGTGCTGCTATACGGAAAATATGTTAAGCAAAACTGATAATTAAAGTTTTTAAAACCCGTTTATAATTCAAACATAGTTTATTTTCAAAACGTTAATTTGTTTTAAGCCGGGTTTGAAAAAAGAAAATAACAACAGATATGAAAAAAACAATATATAGCGCAATTATCGCACTGATGGTAATTTTGCCGGGTTGTACCGACCTTGACGATGTCCTCTACGACAGGATATCGGAGGATGCCTATACCGCCGACCCGGTATTGCAAATGAGCCCCATTTACCGTCCCATGCAGGATCATCTTGACTGGGGTGGCTGGTGGTTTTGCCAGGAACTTACCGCAGATAACCTTGTAATCCCCATCAGGGGAGAGCACTGGAATGATGGTGGCAAATGGGCAGTATTACACAAACACGACTGGGATTCCGAAACCGAAGCCATACAGTCCATGTGGGGAAGGTATTACGAAGGCGTGGTGGAAGCCAACTCTTTTATTGAGCGTTTTGAATCTATGGCAGGAGAAGAGGAAGTTGACCGCGCAATTGCCAAAGCCAAAATTCTGAGAGCCTATTACTACTACCTGCTCATTGATAACTATGGCGATGTACCTTACGTTACCAGTTATCTGGATGCACCCGAAAGACCTTCCGCTACTCCCAAAGCTGAAATATTCCACAGCATTGTAGAGGAATTGGAAGAGAATATTGAATTCCTGGATCCTGATCAGCGTTCAAAAACTGCCGTTACACTTCCCATGACGCATGCGTTATTGGCCAAGTTGTATCTCAATGCAGAAGTATATTCAGGCACACCACAGTGGGCCAAAGCCCAGGAGCATATTGATGCGGTGCTGGATATGGGGTATACCCTTGAGGGCGATGCATTAGCTCCTTTTGTTACCAATAACCATAATTCTCCCGAAAATATCTGGGTAATTCCTTACCATGAAGATACTTACCATGGCTTTAACCTGCATATGCGTGCATTACACTACCAAAGCAACCAGACTTTTGGCATGTCAGTGGGCCCATGGAATGGTATGGCTGTGGTAAAAGCTCATTTTGATTCTTATAGTGAAAACGACAGAAGACGCGATGGCTTCCTATACGGGCAACAGTATTCTGCAGCAGGCGATGCTCTTATGCTTAGTTCCGGCGAACCTGTTTACCTGGACCCTTTTATTCCTGCACTTGAAATGGCTCCTGGATCTTCGCCTGCAGCGGTTATTGAACTGGCCGGAGCAAGACCGGTAAAGTTTGAAGTAAAGAATGGCGCCAGAGAAAACCTGAGTAACCATTTCCCCATTTTCCGCCTTGCTGATTTTTACCTGATGAAAGCAGAAGTGCTTATCAGGCAGGGACAAAATGGCGATGACTACATTAACGCAATCCGCAACAGGGCCGGCCTGGATGATATATCCAATGCAGACCTTGATATGCTGCTGGCTGAACGTGCCAAGGAAATGTTCTTTGAAGGGCATCGCAGGCAGGATTTGATTCGTTTTGGTAAATTCAATAACCAGTGGTGGGAAAAACCTGCTTCTGCTCCCAGCAGAAACACCTTCCCCATTCCGCAATGGGTATTGGAGTCCAATCCTAATCTTTCTAATTAGATATTTGATTCGCGTGTAATTTACACTTTCATTTATATTTATTATCTATTATTCATTAACTAAAAACAACACTTATGAAAAGCATTAATTTCTTTAAGTACAGGATCCTTATGCTGGCTGCAGTAGCTATGATTGGCTTTACTGCATGTAGCGATGATGATGACGATCCAACTCCTCCAATTCTGGTAGAAGATGGTATGTACATCAAGGGTGGTGGTACTGCATTAACTGAGTTTGACGTAAAAGGCACCATGAAGCCTGCTTTCAATGAGGCTGACGAAAACAATGACCGTACTGGTCTTTATGAGATTTACGTTGCCGTAAAAGCTGGTTCTGAAGGGTTTAATATTGTAGAAATAGCCGGTGCTGACCAGATTACCTGGGGCCCTGGTTCTGATTTTGCTGCAGTGGTTGAAACCGACCTGCATCAGGATGAACCCCGATTGGGCTTCTGGCGTGGTTCTATTGCACACACTGAAACTCCTTTCACTGTTCCTGAAGATGGTTTGTACCACATTGCCATTGACGAAACCCTGCAAACCGTTGTTATGGCAAAAGTACGTTGGGGCCTTATTGGTGGCGCAACTCCCGGTGGTTGGGGTAGCAACACTGATATGAGTGCAGACTTCGACCTTGAATCTATGACTTTCGTGGTTGAAGAAGTACCCATGGCTGTAGACGAGTTCAAGTTCCGCTATTCTAACGGCTGGAAAATGTTCCTTGACGCTCCTGATAACACTGTTTCTGTTAACACAAACTTCGGTACTGCTATTAACAATCTTGTACCCGGTGGACCTAACATTGCTAATTCTGAGCGTGCTGAATTTAAATTCACTCTTACATGGACCTTGGGTGAAGATTATGTAGCGACACAGGAAAAAACAGGTGAACTCGACCCTGCTCCTGAATTTCCTGAAGCGATGTTCCTGGTAGGTGCTGCTAGTGCTTATGATTGGGACACCCCTGGTGATAACGAAGAAGCCCAAATGCATAAAATTGCAGGTGGTGGCGATAACGTAGGTATTTACTGGAAAATTGCTCACCTTGAAGGTGGTGCAGGATGGAAATTATCTGCTGCTAACTGGTCAAGCCCCAATATTGGCTTCGGTGAGGTTGACGAATTTGACGCTGATGGTGTCGTTGTTACCGACACAGAAGGCAACATGGCAGTTGCTGAAAGCGGAATGTATATGATTGTTCTTGACCTCCGTGGCGAAATGATCAAGATTTCTGTAGAAGAAGTTGCTGTTTATGGAATTGGTGATGCATTCGGTGGATGGGATGATGGCGTTGAAGCCAACCTGTTTACTGTTGACAACGCGGCTAAAACCGTTACCTCTCCCGCATTAACCGCTGACGGAAACATCCGTATGTATGCTGCACACAGCTGGATTCCCGCTTGGTGGAATGCTGAATTCAATGTATTTGATGGTAAGATTATTTACCGTGCTGATGGTGGTGACCAGGATGCTGTTCCCGGAACTGCAGGCCAGGTGATTACTCTTAACTTTGATGATAACACCGGTTCTATTGACTAAAGTTATCATGCAAGGTTAACAACCATGCTAAATATAAAAAGCCGCTTCATTTTTGAGGCGGCTTTTTTTATGGCTTTAGCGCAATCGAAATCGCAAAGCATACCGCAAACGAAACCGCAAACGATTGCGGTCAAAAAAATAGCCAAAAACTTGATTCTCAACCTCTAAAAATGGCGGGATCACCTTTTTTTTATATATTTGCTTCGGAGGAAATTAAAAGTCTGATTCAGTTCTTATGCTGAACCCTTTCAGGCTGTACAAAAAAAACCAAAGAAAGTTCGGGGGAAATATTTCCCGGCTTTTTTTTCATAACAGTATTTGGAAATACAGCCCATGAATTATTTACCCGTGCTATATGTGTGGGAAGAAGGGATAACTCAATCAATTATTAATCAAAAAAATCAACAGAAATGGTAAAGAAAATTGCCAGATTATTTATTTTACTGTTTGCGGCCTTTAGCGTGACAGCCTACGGGCAAACCGGTCGCATCAACGGTACTGTAGTCGATAGGGCTACAGGAGAATCTTTACCCGGAGCCAGTGTGATGGTTCAGGGCACCACTACCGGTGCAGTTACCAATATGGACGGAA
Source organism: Bacteroidales bacterium (assembly GCA_007132395.1). Lineage (GTDB taxonomy): Bacteria > Bacteroidota > Bacteroidia > Bacteroidales > UBA7960 > SKVR01. The sequence continues at coordinate 8,323 of SLOR01000026.1, read as the reverse complement.
GGTTTGAGTTTAGTGCTCAGCCCGGATCCCTTACCCTGGTTGCCAGCTTTCTTGGCTACGACCAGGCGGTTAGAGAGGTAGAACTTGCTTCCGGTGAAAACATCACTGTTAATTTTGAACTCTACCCCGACATTACCATGCTGGAGGAGTTTATCGTTATCGGGTATGGTATCCAGAGAAGAGAGGATGCTACCGGCTCAGTATCGGTAGTTGATTCACGCGACTTTAACCGCGGTAACATTACCTCGCCCACCGAACTGCTTGCCGGTAAAATCCCCGGATTGCAAATCACCTCTTCAGGCGGTGCTCCCGGTGCCGGTGCGCAAATCCGTATCCGGGGTGGTTCTTCGCTTTCTGCCAGCAATAACCCTCTCATCGTTATCGACGGGGTTCCTGTTGATGGCGAAGGTATCTCCGGTATGCGCGACCCTTTGAGCCTGGTAAATCCCAACGACATTGAAAGCTTTACTGTGCTTAAGGATGCTTCTGCAACTGCTATTTATGGTTCAAGAGCTTCCAACGGGGTTATTATTATTACCACCAAGCGTGGCGATAAAAGAGATTATGGTGTTACCGGGCTTCCGGCCTTGTTTAACTACACCGGTACTTTCTCTTTGTCAACCCTGGCAAAAACCCAGGATGTGCTGGGCTCCGATCAGTTTCGCGATCTTATTGCCGAGCGTCACCCCAATCGTGTAGATATGATAGGGCAGGCCAACACCAACTGGCAGGATGAAATTTTTCGTAATGCTGTAGGTCACGACCATAACTTCTCCGCTTCAGGAGCCATTCAGGAAATGCCCTACCGGTTTTCTCTGGGGTATGCCTCACATGATGGTATCCTTGACAGGGATAACGCAACACGTATTTCTACGGCTTTGAATATTAACCCCAGTTTCCTTGACGATCACCTGAAACTTAATGTGAGCGCAAGAGCCGTCAGGGCCGAAAACCAGTTTGCCAACACCGGTGCCATTGGTGCTGCTGTTCAGTTTGACCCCACTCAGCCGGTTAAAGACCCCGACAGCCCTTATGGCGGCTACTTTACATGGGCAGGTACTGCCGGACCAAGACCTGTAGCTACCGATAACCCCGTGGCCTTGCTCGACCTCAGAGACGACGCCTCTACCGTAAACCGTTTTATCGGTAATGCCAAAGTGGAATACAATCTGCATTTCCTTCCTGAAGTGACGGCCCACATGAACCTTGCCTACGACTATTCCGAGAGTGAAGGTAGTGTGTTCGTGCCCGATTATGCTGCATGGGAATATGTTAACGGAGGTTTGGACCAACAGTACGGACAGGAGAAAAGAAACAACCTGCTTGACTTTTACCTCAACTACGTAAAAGAACTTCCCTCATTACAAAGTCGTTTTGACGTAATGGGTGGATACTCCTGGCAACATTTCTGGAACAAGGGTTTCAACTACATGACCAACCTGGAGAATAATATTGGCGGAGCTCCTTTCAGGGTAAACGAAGATTTTGCCTACGAAAACGAAAACTACCTGATTTCTTTCTTCGGTCGTTTGAATTACCAGTTGATGGACCGTTACCTGTTTACCTTTACTATGCGTAACGACGGTTCTTCACGTTTCCACGAAGACAATCGCTGGGGCCTTTTCCCATCTGCTGCTTTTGCATGGAAAATCAACGAAGAAGCTTTCATGAGCAATGCCGATTTCCTTTCCGAGTTTAAGCTTCGTTTAGGATATGGTATTACCGGCCAGCAGGATATTGGTGGTAACTACCCCTACCTGGCCCGCTACGACAGAGGCCGTGAAGGGGCATATTACTTCTTTGGTAACGAAATGATTCGCACACTTCGCCCCACCGGTTACGATGTTAACCTGAAATGGGAAGAAACCACTACCTATAATATTGGTCTGGATTACGGTATTGCCAACGACAGGTACTATGGTAGCCTTGATTTCTATTTCCGTGAAACCCGCGACCTGCTCAACTTTATTCCTGTGCCTGCAGGTACCAACCTTACCAACTTCATTACCACCAATATTGGTGATATGGAGAACAGAGGTGTGGAATTCTCTATTTTTACCCGTCCTGTGGTATCAAGAGATTTCAACTGGCTGCTCGGATTTAACGCTACCTATAACGAAACAGAAATTACCCGCCTGGTAGCCGCCGAAGATCCTGACTATCTGGGTGTACTCACCGGTGGTATCGACGGTGGTGTGGGTAATACCGTTCAGATTCACTCTGTAGGTTTTGCACCCAACTCATTCTTCGTGTTCCAGCAGGTATATGATACCGATGGCAATCCCATTGAAGGTGTATATGTTGACAGAAACGGCGACGGACAAATTACCGACGACGACCGTTATCATTTCAACAAGCCTGCTTCTACCTATTACCTGGGTATTACTTCCGATATGTCTTACAGAAACTGGAGTTTCTCTTTCGCCGGACGTGCCAACCTGAGAAATTACGTGTACAACAACATCAGCTCCATGAACGGAGAACTTAGCCGTTTGTACCGTGCCGAAGGTCCTTATCTGTCCAATATTACACCCGATGCCCTCACTGTAGGCTTTAACAATGCTCAGTATTTGTCTGACTACTACATCCAGGATGCATCTTTCTTTAAAATGGACAATATTTCACTCAGCTACAATTTCAGAGACCTTGTGCCCACTGTAGGTAACCTTACCATGACTGCCACCGTGCAGAATGCATTTGTGATTACAGGATATGAAGGCCTTGACCCCGAAGTTGCAGGTGGTATTGATAACAACATCTACCCCCGTCCGCGCAATTTTGTACTGAGCCTAAATCTTCAATTTTAAAATATTAGACAGATATGAAAAAAATAAAATATATAGCAATAGTTATAGCAGGTTTAGCATTTGTAGCTACCTCCTGCCTCAAGGATCTGGATACCAGACCTCTTGATGGCAATGAAATAACGGCTGCCGATGTTTTTGACGATCCGGAGGCCTACAAACAATTTCTTGGAAAACTTTACGCCGGTCTGGCCATCTCTGGCCAGCAGGGTCCTGCCGGTATGCCTGATATCAGTGGTATTGATGAAGGTTTCGGTCAGTATTTGCGTGGTTTCTGGTACCATCAGGTGCTTACCACCGACGAGGCTGTAATTGGCTGGGACGACCAGACCATCAAAGATTTCGTGTATCACAGTTGGTCGGCCAGTGATGTGTTTGTCGCTGCCATGTATTACCGGATTTTCTACCAGATTTCCCTGGCCAACGAGTTCATTCGCGAAACTGCCGATGACAGGCTCGATGCCCGCGGCGTAACCGGGAACCTGCGCGAGAATATCAGAACCTACAGGGCCGAAGCACGTTTTCTCAGGGCCATGAGCTACTGGCATGCACTGGATTTATTTGCCAACGTGCCTTTTGTTACTGAAGCAGACCCCGTGGGATCTTTCTTCCCCGAGCAAATCATGCGCGCCGACCTGTTTAGCTACATTGAAAGCGAATTGATTGACATCGCCGACGAAATGGTTGCTCCCCGCGCCAATGAATATGGCAGGGCCGACCGTGGCGCCGCCTGGATGCTCCTTGCAAAGCTTTACCTGAATGCTGAAGTGTATACCAACCAGCCCATGTATGATAAGGTGATTGAATATACATCACTCATCATTAATGCCGGTTACGACCTTCAGGACAACTATGCCCATCTGTTCACTGCCGATAACAATCCCCTGGAGCAGGATAACTTCAATGAAGTAATCTTTGCCATCCGTTATGAGGGTACACACACGCAGACTTTCGGTGGAACTAACTTTATCATTCACGCTGCCGTGGGTGGCGACATGAACCCTGATGATTATGGTATTGATGGCGGATGGGGCGGACTTCGCACCACCGAAAACCTGGTGAATCTTTTTGATGGCAATGATAGAAGGGCTTTGTTCTTTTCTGATGGACAAACCCTGGATATCGTGGACCTGGGGAACTTTAACCATGGATACGCCGTAGTGAAGTTTACCAATATGAGAAGTGACGGTACGCCCGGTTCACGACCTGATCATGTGGATACCGACTTTCCCCTTTTCCGCCTGGCAGATGCTTACCTGATGTATGCTGAAGCCGTGGTAAGAAATGGTGGTGGTGATAGAACCACTGCACTGGGATATATCAACGACCTGCGTGAAAGAGCTTTTGGCAACACCTCCGGTAATATTACCGACGGGCAGATGACCGCTGAGTTTATCCTTGACGAACGCGCCCGTGAGCTTTACTGGGAAGGACACAGAAGAACCGACCTTATCCGCTTCGGCCGCTTTGCAGGTGATACCTACAACTGGCCCTGGAAAGGGAATTCCGCTGACGGAGCTCCCTCTGCCATGCGCTATAACCTTTTCCCACTGCCGTTTTCTGATACTTCAGCCAATCCTAACCTGGAGCAGAACGCAGATTATTAATCAAAAATATATGGAAGACAGGGGCGGCTTGCAGCTTAGTTGCCCCCCACAGTGCCCCTGTTTCCCTTTTATAACGAAAATAATTATTTAAAAAATGAAGAAACTATCATATATATTCGCACTTCTGGCAGTTTTTGCTTTATGGACTGCATGCGAAAAAGAAGAAGATAAGGTAATTCTTGATGTAGAGAATGCCGTGGCTCCTTCTCTGGTAAATCCCGGCGCTTTGGTATTTACTGAAGACGAGAAAGATGAGCCTCTTACCATTGAATGGTCCGATGCCGACTATGGCCTCAACGACCTGCAACTGGTTGTATCCTACCGCCTGCAAATTAAGCATGCTGACAGCACAGCCTTTATCGTGCTTGCCACCACCAGTCAGAAAAGCTATTCCACTACCGTGGGCAGCCTCAACAATCGCCTGGTGAACGCCGGTTATCAAGTTGATGAAGAACTGGATTTCCACATGCAGGTGCTGGCCTTTGTAAATGATATGGGCAATGGTACTTTACTGCAGTCACAGCCATCAGCTGTATCTGTTACCCTGTTTGAAGCCGCGGGAGAACCCGAGGCAGCAATGTTGTGGGTGCCTGGCGACTACCAGGGATGGAGCCCGGAAACAGCTCCTAATCTGTATTCTCCCGAAGATAATGGAATTTACACTGGTTATATTCATATGGAATCAGGTAGCGGGATGTTTAAATTTATTACCGAGCCTACCTGGGCCAGTGGTATTCACTACGGTACCGGTGGTGAGGGAATCCTTGATCCTGCCGGCGGTGACCTGAGCGTGCCAGAAAATGGAACATGGTACTTTACAGCCAATACGGAAGACCTGACCTGGACACATCAGATGAGAACATTCTCTTTGATTGGCAGCTTCAACGACTGGGCTGGTGACGAACCCCTTACCTGGGACAACGACGAGAAAGTACTCACCGTAACCCGCGAATTTGATGCAGGTACCGAATTTAAATGGAGAGTAAATGCCGACTGGGCTATCAACTACGGACTGGGTGACGGAGATTACCTTGTGCAAGGTGGCGATAACCTCGTGCTGGAAGAAGGTGGAAATTATACCATCAATCTGAATCTCTATGGATTGCATCCTACTTATGAAATAATTGCCAATTAATCATGGTTTGGAAATTTTAATTGGTGGCCCCCGTTTCGCGCGAAACGGGGGCTTTTTTTATGGATTCCACCCTTTGCTCTGCCTTGAACTATCAAAACCTTATCCTGCTTTTTTCATAACTTTGCAAAAATATCCTACCTATTTACTAATTTTTTTGAAGCAGAAAAATGACAGCACAAAACCCATCACAACCCACCCGTCAGCAAATAGAAAAAGAAGGATTGCAGAAAATTCACCAAGATATGCAGTCTGTTTTGTCTGCCTTCAGAGGGGTGCTTGTTGATTTGCAGGAGAAAGAAGTGGCTGGGTTATTGCCCCTGGCCAATGGAGAGAGAGAACTTTCCGATGTAGCAGGGCATCAGAATGAAAAATTAATTCAGGCACTAAGCATCTCCTTCCAGTTGATGAACCTGGTGGAAGAAAATGCCACGGTGCAGTTCAGGAGAAAGCTTGAGAATCATAGCGGTATGGCTGCCATACGGGGCTCATGGGCCGAAACTTTCCAAAGACTTAAAGATAAGGGCCTGAGCGAAGAGCAAATCGCAGATGTACTGCCGCGTTTAAAGGTCATGCCGGTGCTTACGGCGCATCCCACCGAAGCCAAGCGGATTTCTGTACTGGAGCTGCACCGGGAGTTGTATCTCCTGTTTGTGAAAAAGGAAAACCAGATATGGTCAGCCTCTGAGCGGCAGGCCATCGATGATGATATAAAAGCCTTGATGGAGCGCTGGTGGCGAACCCGCGAAGTGCACCTGGAAAAACCCGATTTGCAGTCGGAAAGAAATAATGTAATGCACTATTACTCCAGGGTTTTTCCCAAGGCGCTGGTGGCAAGTGATAATCGGTTGAAGCATGCCTGGAAAGCCATGGGTTTCAACCCGGAGAAGCTCAGCTCACCGGAACAGTTTCCTGTTCTGCAGTTCGGTAGCTGGGTCGGAGGCGATCGCGACGGGCACCCTTTTGTCTCGGCAGAGATAACCCAAACCACCCTGGAGGAACATCGCAAAGCGGCATTAATACTGCTGAGCCAGAAGATGAACCGTTTAGCGGCCAAATTAACTTTTTCCGACGGACAAAACCCGGTGCCCTCATTCTTTCACAATGCCATTGGCCAACTGCAAACTGCACTGGGGCATGAGGGCGAAAAAGCCATACAACGAAATCCCCGTGAACCCTGGAGGCAATATGTAAACCTTTTGCAGGTAAAACTGGCAAACACCCTCAACGAAAACAGGCAACAAAAGAGCATTTATTACGAAAACGCTTCTCAACTTCAGGAAGAATTAACAGTGCTTCGTAACAGCCTGCTGGAAATTGGCGCCCAAAAAATTGTAGACGACCTGCTCTTTCCGCTGGAGCGCCAGGTGCAATGTTTTGGCTTTCACCTTGTAAAACTGGATATACGACAAAACAGCACCTTCCATGAAAAGGCGCTGGAGCAGATGCTACAGGCAGCTTCTTTTTCCGACTGGCATTACAGCAGCTGGAGCGAAGAGCAGCGGGTAGCCTTTCTCACCCGCGAGCTGCAAAGCAACCGGCCCTTCGTGGTGGCAGATGCCTCTGTTGGCCCCGAAGCCGACCAGGTGCTGGCATGTTACAAGGTGCTCAAAAAACATATTGAACTATACGGCAGTGAAGGCATCGGTTCTCTTATTGTAAGCATGACACGGGGATTGAGTGACCTGCTGGTGGTTTTCCTTTTCCTGCGCGAACTGGGCATGATGCATGTGTCCCTGCAGGTGGTGCCCCTGTTCGAAACTATTGAAGACCTCTTGCAATCGCACAAGGTGCTGGACGAATTTCTGGCTCACCCTATGTGCCGCGACAGAAAACATGATTTACAAAAGGTTCAGGAGGTGATGCTGGGTTACAGCGACAGTAACAAAGACGGAGGAATCCTGGCCAGCCGCTGGAATATCTATCGTGTGGAGCAGATGCTTACGGAGGTGGGAAAAAAGCACAATGTCAATCTGCGCTTTTTTCACGGTATAGGTGGCACTATAAGCCGGGGAGGAGGGAAGTACCATCGTTTCATGGAAAGCATGCCCCAGGGCAGCGTGGGCGGCCAGATAAAACTAACGGTGCAGGGCGAAACCATTGCCCAGCAGTTTGCCAACCTATGCAATGCGGGGTATAACCTTGAAATGCTGCTATCCGGTGTGGCGCTGCAAACCGCCCACACCCTGCATGTTAAGGAAGTGCCTCAATATCCGTTTCATGCACTTGAGCAACTTACACAACTGGCCCGGGAAAAATACCAGGAGCTCATCAATAAGCCTGACTTTATTGAGTTTTACAGCCAGGCCACGCCCATTGACTTGCTTGAGCGAAGCCGTATTGGTTCCAGGCCTGCACGACGCACCGGGCAGCGCACCCTGAATGATTTACGGGCCATCCCCTGGGTGTTCAGCTGGAACCAGGCAAGGTTTAATCTTACAGCCTGGTACGGTGCCGGGTATGCCCTGAAAACCCTTAAGGAAAAACATCCTCAAAGCTTTGAAGAACTGCGCGCCTTTGCTCACAAATGGCCCTTCCTGCGCTACAATCTTATCCATATTGAAACCAATCTGCTCAATGCCGATACCCGACTGATGAAAGCGTATGCAGGTTTGGTTAAGGATGAAAAGGTCAGAGAAGAGTTTTTCTCACTTATTCAGGAAGATCATCAGGAGGCAATCAGTTCCATTATTGACCTATTGGGCGAAGAAGCGCAAAACAGACGACACAGTTTGCTGAGCAATATTGAAAGACGTAAAAAAGCCCTGGATACGCTTCAT
>SLOR01000107.1 GCA_007132395.1 Bacteroidales bacterium | reverse complement strand
TCGTGCAGCCTGATTACCGTACCGTTGTGGTTTGATAAATCCTGGGCTGTGTTCTGACTGCCACGGTCGCCGATGGTGGTAAAAAGGTAATTGTCGCTGTCAAAAACAATGCGGCTACCAAAGTGGGCACCGCCCGAGCTGAGTGGATAGCCCTGGAAGAGCACGTCAAAGTTTGTCAATTCGAAATCGCTGAGCCTTGCCCGTGCAATGGTAGTGTTTCCTCCACCTGTTCCGGGGGCTGAGTAGGCAAAGTAAAGCCAGTTATTGGTTTCGTAATCGGGGTGTTTTGCCACATCCAGCAATCCTCCCTGTCCATGGGCCCATATCTGGGGTAAGCCGTTCACCGCCTGATCGTGCAGTTGCCCGTTCTGCCAGACGCGTAAACGACCCGGCCGCTCCACGATGAGTATTCGACCGTCGGGTAAAAATTCCATTCCCCAAGGGTTCTGCAGGCCAGTGGCCAGCGTATCTACACGAAAAAGAAAGGCACTTTCGTTTGCTCCGTTATCATTGCCTTCAATAGGTTTTGAGTTGCAGGATGATAGGCTTAGGGCTATCACAATAAGCAGGTAAATGATTTTTTTGAAAAGCATAGCAATACATGTTAGTTTAAAAAAAACAGCCAGAAAAAGTAAATATACTAAATATCAGGCTGTTTAATAAATAATTAGTCAGTTTTTTAAGGTTAGGCTACCTCTGCAAACCCGGCAGATAACTGGCTGACGACCGTTTCAGGCCAGATACCCACCTGCACCTGTCCGATATGTTGCTTGCGCAGCAAAAACATGCAAACCCGTGATTGTCCGATACCGCCTCCTATGCTCAAAGGCAAGCGGTCGTTGAGTATGAGCTGGTGAAAGTACAGTTCGCTTCTTTCCGGGCACTTGCATATTTCCAGTTGCCGTACAAGGGCCTTTTTGTCCACGCGTATTCCCATGGAAGAAATTTCGAAGGCTTTTTCCAGCACCGGGTTCCATACGATGATATCGCCGTTGAGTCCGGTATGATGTTCGGTGCCAGGGGTGCTCCAGTCATCGTAATCAGGAGCACGGCCATCGTGAGGTTTCCCATCACTAAGTGCATTGCCGATACCTATGATAAAAATTGCCCCATACTTTTTTGCAGCCTCATTTTCCCGCTCTGCAGCCGGCAAATGAGGATACTCTTTCAGTAACTCTTCCGCGTGCATAAAGGTGATTTGCGAAGGAAGCACAGGGGTGATATGGGGGTATTTCCTGTAAACCTTTTGTTCGGTAACTCTCAGGGCTTTGTAAATCTTTTTCACCATCTTTTTCAGGTAATCGAGGTGTCTGTCGGAGGGTAAAATGTGTTTTTCCCAGTCCCATTGGTCCACATAAATGGAATGAATGGGGCTTAGCACCTCATCGGGGCGCAGGGCATGCATATGGGTAAGAATACCCCTGTGTGGTGGTACTGCCAGTTCTTTAAGTCTTAATCTTTTCCATTTTGCCAGAGATTGTACCACCACCGCATCGGGAGTGCCAAGCTGCTCAAGAGCCTTTGCCCTGAAGCGCACGGGACGTTCCGTGCCGTTCAGGTCATCGTTAATTCCTGTACCGTCAATTATGGCGATGGGAGAAGAAACAGGAGTTAGTTTCAGTTTTCTGCTCAGTTTCTCCGAAAAAGTTTTTTTTACAAAGCCAATGGCTTCCTGTGTTTGTAATGCATCCAGTTTTTCCATGATTTGATATTTTTAATGGTTACTATAGTTAAAGATTTGATAAAGGTTATTGATAAAAAAAGGCCCACCGAATCCGGCAGGCCTGTGTATAAAATACAATTAGCTCACACCGGTGAAAGGGGTGGGGAATTATTACGATTATTAATATTCAGGTTAATCATGATGTAGTTTTTATTCGTGGGTACAAAAAAAAGAAGCCCTCCCGGAAAGGGAAGGCTTCTTGTGCTATTTGTCAGTTTAATTTCGTTTACATAGCATCGCCATCCCTTTTGTGCAGAGGGTTATTTACAGTATTATTGTTATTGTTTCTGTAAATATGCATGGCGAATTGTTTAATCATAGATAAAAGTATTAAAAAATCTTTACAAACGAAAAAAATACAAGAATTTTCTTGAAACAAATAAAACGGACTTCGCCGGGCGTGACTTTCTGTTGAGAGAAAAATAAATTAAATGAAATTATGGCCTGTTCGTAGTTAAAACAAAAGTATTAAACATAAATAATAATTAAGTTAAATTGTGATATTAAATTCTTAATATAGTATTACCTTTGTATGATTTTCGGACCATTTTTAAATGATTATTTAAAATGGTTATACGAATAATAGCACCTTATTATCAAAGGGTGCAGGTTAATTGAAAAGCACTTAAAATTACAGGAATGCACATTAAGCGAAATTTTGATCTGTTAGACAGGTTTGTCGAATTTTCTGACACAATAGGAAGGTTTAAACTTGCAGGAAAGGAAAACGGGCAATGGAAAGAATACAATACCCGTGAATATACAGAGATGGTATGGAATGTTAGTATGGGTCTGCTATCTATGGGTTTTGAGCCCGGCAGTAAAATTGCTACCATAACCAATAACCGTCCTGAATGGAACTTTATAGAAATGGGAGTTGCTATGGCCGGGATGGTCCATGTTCCGGTACATCCCACCTTGTCTGACGAAGAACTCGTTTATATTCTTAACCACTCTGAAGCCGCCATGGTGGTTGTTTCTGATGCTTCGCTGTACAAAAGGGTAGGGGCCTTCCAGACGCAATTAAAGTATGCCCCAAAAATTCTTACTTTTGATGCTGTAGAAGGTGCAGAGCACTGGAGTAATATCCCTCAATCGGGCAAAGATAACGCTGCCGGGTTTTATGATAAGGTGATGGAAATCCGCGAAAAGATTACCGAGGAGGACCTGCTCACCATTATCTACACTTCAGGTACTACTGGAGTCCCCAAAGGTGTTATGCTTTCACATAAAAACCTTATGAGCAATGCCATAAGTACAGCTGCCATACAGCACCTGAATCATACCAATAAGGCTCTGAGTTTTTTACCTTTGTCGCATGTTTTTGAGCATATGGTGAATTATCAGTATCACTACCTGGGTGTAAGTATTTATTATGCTGAAAGCATTAATACCATTGCACGCGATATAAAAGAATTGCAAGTTGATGGTTTTATCGCTGTACCCCGTTTGCTTGAGTCTATTTACGACAAGATAATGCAGAAAGCCAGGAAACTCAGCCCTGCAAAACGCTTTATCTTCCTGCAATCGCTGAAGCTGGCCGAGAAATATACTCCTTATAAAAAACATTCCCCTTCTTTCCGTATTCGTCATTTTCTTGCCGACAAGCTTGTCTTCAGCAAGTGGCGTGAGGCATTAAGCCCCAACATTACTTTTATCGGATGTGGAGGGTCAGCTTTGCAACCACGCCTTGCGCGCATTTTCTGGGCCGCAGGGCTTCCTGTTTTCGAGGGTTATGGTCTTACGGAAACTTCTCCCGTTGTGGCAGTAAACTATTCAAAATCCGGCTATGTTATGCCCGGAAGTGTGGGAAAAGTACTTGCCGATGTAGAGGTGAAAATTGACCATGATGGAGAAATCCTCATCAAAAGCCCCGGGCTGATGATAGGATACTATAAAGACGAAAAAGCTACACGCGAAGTGATTGACGAAGAAGGATGGCTCCATAGTGGTGATATTGGCGAGTTAACCCATGAGGGTTTCCTGAAAATTACCGACAGGAAAAAAGAGATTTTCAAAATGTCCAACGGAAAATATGTGGCACCCCAGCAGATTGAGAATAAGCTGAAAGAGAGTTTTTATATTCAGCAAACCATGGTAGTGGGCGAAAACCAGAAATTCGCAGCCGCCATTATCAGTCCCAACTTCCAGGAACTTGCACAATGGTGCCAGAAAAAGAAGATTCAATTTCAGGATAATGCGGAGCTGATAAAAAATGCACAGGTAATGAAGCATTTTCAGGAAGAGATAAAGAAATTCAATCAGAAGCTAAGTCAGAATGATCAGGTGAAAAAGGTCATTCTTATAGCAGATGAGTGGAGCCCGCTTACGGGTGAACTCTCCTCTTCACTTAAATTGAAAAGAAAGGTTATCATTCAAAAATACCAGGATTTGGTCGAGGCTGTTTACAGTTCGCGTGCCGAAACTGTTCCTGTTGAAAACGAACAGAATCGTACCCAAAGAAGGTAGCATAATGTAATAACCTGAAAGGGTTTAAGTCAATAATAAAAAGGGAATTACTCAGGTAGTTCCCTTTTTTATTGGCACCACTAACCATTATTGGGGATTGCCCCCTTTGCTATAGCAAAAACCGGCATACAGAATAACTATTTTAGGGGATTGCCCAGTCTTTGTCATTAAGGTAATTTTGTACCTGATTAAGTTCCTCATTTGTTAATTCCAAAATAGAAAACACACCCATTTTGAATGCTTACTGCAAGGGCCATTAATTGCAGTGTTGTGCTAATATGGGTGTTTTTTCAGGAAGAAAACAAGCATACAAATACCTTAATGCATCTTAATAGGACTATAATAGTATTTTAAACTACAAATAAAATGAATAATAGAAAAATGAAATGGTTTGCTTTAGTTTTCTTTTTTCTGGCGGTTTTTACTGCCAACGCCAACGAGTTGAACAGAGCTTTTAGCGGCAGGGTTACCAGCGGGGGAGAAGCAGCTCCCTTCGTTGCTGTGTATGTAAAAGACACACAAGTGGGCACTACCACGGATATTTCGGGCTACTTTTTTCTCAATGAGGTTTCCGGTGCCGATGTTACGCTCGTGGTAAAAGGTATGGGTTATAAAACCACTTATTACACCTTAGAGGATAATACAATAAATGAAGAAATCCATATTGACCTTGAGCAGGATATAATGCTCCTGCAACAGGTAGTGGTATCTGGCAGCAGGGTAGGGGTGCTGAGGCATTTACCCGGCTCGGTAGGCATAATAGGGCAGGATGAGATAACAACAACCCAGGCCATTAGCGGCAATGAAATTTTAAGAACCATTGCCGGAGTGCATGTGGTAGAAGAAGAAGGCGCAGGACTAAGAACCAACATAGGTATACGCGGTCTTGACCCCGACAAAAGCCGAAATGTGCTGATACTGGAAGATGGTATTCCCGTTGCACTGGCACCCTATGGCGAACCTGAAATGTATTTCACTCCCAATATCGACCGCATGAGCGGGCTTGAGGTAATGAAGGGCAATGGCTCAATCCTTTACGGACCCCAAACCATCGGTGGAGTTATTAATTATATCACTGCAGATCCTCCTGCTGAAGCTACCGGAAGTGTCAATTTCCGGGGCGGTGACTGGGGTTTTAATAATACGAGAGTCACCTATGGAAATACTCCCGACAAAACAGGATATCTGGTCGATTTTACCCGCAAACAGGCTGAAAATTTCGGACCCACACAATTTCTTCTACATGATTTGCATACCCGACTTCATACGCAATTTTCCCCTGTATCGCAACTGGGTGTTAAACTAAGTGTGTACGATGAGGCGTCAAACTCTACCTATGTAGGTCTTACCCAGCCCATGTTTGATGCAGGTGGAATGGACGATTTGAGGATTGCCCCCGACGATATATTACATGTAAGACGTTATGCTGCGAGCCTGAATCACAGGTACCAGTTAACAAACGGTATGCAACTCAATACTACTGCGTTTGCCTATACTACTACACGCAACTGGAATCGCCAGGATTTCACCTATTCCTCAACGGCCTCCAACCTTACGGGCGAATGGCATGGCTTCCCCCACGAAAAGGATGGAGCAATCTACCTTCGCAACAGCACAGGCCAGCGTAACAGGCAGTTTGAAGTTGCAGGTATCGAACCTCGTTTAAGCTACAGTTATACCCTTGGGCAACGCAAAGCCTATATGGATGCCGGTGTGCGATACCTCTATGAAAGAGCCTATGAGCAAAGGGTTAATGGAACCCAGGCAGGGGTGCTATCAGGAGATTTACGCGATGAGGAAGTTCGTACAGGTCACGCATTTAGCACCTATTTACAGAACAAATTCATGCTCACCGACCAACTTTCGCTTACTGCCGGCTTACGCTCAGAAGTGCTGGAGTACGAAAGGGAAATCCTCAGGGCTAATTTCACAGACACGCAAATTTCTGCCAAAACAACTGTTTTTGAAGTGATACCGGGCATGGGATTAAATTACAACTTTACGGATAACCTGGGCTTGTTTGCTGGTATTCACCGTGGGTTTGCGCCCCCACGTACCAAAGATGCCATCAGCAACGAAGGGGTTGACCTGCAGCTTGAAGCAGAAAAGAGCTGGAACTCCGAAGCAGGATTAAGGGGAGCGATTAACATGTTCGAGTTTGAATTTACTGCTTTTCATATGAATTTCTCCAACCAGGTTATTCCCGTATCGGAGTCTTCCGGGGGAGCCGGAACAGGCTATATTAACGGTGGAGCAACCATGCACCAGGGTATTGAAATGGCCTTTCTGCTGCCCCTGAACAACCTGTTCGGCAATGGGTGGAGTGCCGATATCATGTGGAATACAACCTTTGTACAGGCTGAGTTTACCGGCGACAGGTTCGTGCTTCAGAAAAGAGCAATAAATGCTGAGATGGAAAACGTGTATCAAAATATCAAAGGAAACAAAACTCCCTATTCTCCCTCCATTACTGTATCCGGTGGTATACAGCTTATCAGCCCCGCAGGAATTGGCCTCAGGCTTAACGGAAACTACGTGGGAAGCCAGTTTACCGACGTGCTGAATACCCAAAATGTATATCACTGGATTGCCATTGACCAGGCTGATACTGACTATGCCTATGTGCAGGCCACTGCCAACGGACGTATCGGAGAACTGGATCCCTTTTTCACGCTTAACCTGAATGTATGGTACAATCATGCAGCTAGCGGATTGGGCGTGAACCTGGGCATAAAAAACTTTACCAACGAGCGTTATATTGCCACCCGCAGGCCCCAGGGGATTCGTGCAGGATTGCCAAGATTTATTTCAGCGGGAATATCCTATAACTTTTAAAAGATAAAAGAACAGCCACTATAGTAATTATATATATCCGTAATGTTACGGATGCCTCTGGCAAAATAACAGCCCGGACATTAAAAGTTTGGGCTATTTTTTTGTTGTAAAGTTGATTCGACTTGCCCTCACTGAAATCATAATGCAATGAATTTCTGTTTGTTAAATAAATGCTACATGAAATTATTAAAAATCAGGTGAGCATACCTGCTTTAAGTTAGGTAATATTGCCTGTTTTTTAGAATTTCATCAATTAAGTATTTGTACTGATGCGTAAATTAAGTATTTTTGCTGATATAATTTACGTGTTTCACGTAAGTTTTGGTAATTACCAACACATCAACATTCAAAAACAGACACGATAGCATTGACAAATCCGATATATTCCCTAAATACCAAAGCTATGAAAAATCAATTACTTAACAGGTTATTCTTTGTCATCGCATTGGGAATCATTTCTTTTTTTTCTTATGGTTCCGGTATTACTTTTGAAATTTCAGGATGGGTGAGAAAAGATGATAAAGCCATGCGCAATGCCAAGGTGCATGTGTTTCAGGGACTGGAACTGGTGAAGGAAACCAGTAGCAATCGTTGGGGTAACTTCATGCTGGAGCTGGATTTGGATAAGGAATACCTTATTGTAGTAAACGCCAACAATGTACAGTCAAAAAACATTATCATACAAACCAATTCTCAAATGAATGCGGCACTGGAGATGGATGATTACTTTTTTGAATTTATCGTGGATCTGAAGGAAGCACAAGAAGAGAAATCAGCATTTCAGCTACATGTAATTGTTTTTGACAAGGAGATTAAAGGGTTTTATTATCTTGAACCCAGCATATCAGAGTACCTGATGCATTCAAAAATAGACACCCATCCATCAAGCCAGGATGAACTACTTAAAATGCTTTTTACTTCTAAGTAAGCTGTAAAACTATCTCAAAAAACAATGTCGTTCAGACTGCCTATTCCAAATCAGAATAATTAGTTACTGATTTACCGGCCAGGCCTGAACGACATTGCTTTTACGTACTTTTATTTATAACTGCTTATAGCATTTCTGCCATAAGATTTTCCAGATCATTGTATTTAAGGTTTTTGTCAATAATAATCCCTTCCGGATCAATAAGTACATTCTGAGGAATGTTGCGTATTACATACAAAGCAGCGGGTCCGCTTTGCCATCCCTGCAGGTCGCTCACCTGGGGCCAGGTTAACCCATCTTCTTCAATCCCTCTTAGCCAGGCTTCACGGGTTCTGTCAAGTGATACCCCGAGGATTTCAAAGTTTTCTTCCTTAAGCTTATCGTAAGCCAATACCAGGCTGGGATTTTCATCCCTGCAATAGGGGCACCATGAAGCCCAGAAACTAATAAGCACATATTGCCCCCTGAAGTCGCTCAAAGATACTTCGTTGCCATCCACATCAGGAACAGTAAAATCTACTGCCTGCCGCCCAATGGCAACTCTCTCCAAATCTACTGCACGCTGGTTCAAATCATCATAGTACCGGGTGCCGGCAAGCTGGGGATCAAAAATTGTCATCAACTCACTCAACTCATCATATTCCATTCCATATACCAGGTGTCGCATGGCGATATAAACGGATACTGTTTCATCAGAGTGCTTTTTGACGAAATCGCGCACAACCGTTCTTTTGGCCTCGTTTTTTTCTGCACTCTTTTGTGTCAGCTCAGCAAGCAGCTGCTCATTCCTTTGGCTGGTAGCCTCCTGGGTTTGTTGCTGTAATTCACGTATTTCTGTATCGTAAGGGGCTATGAGTGCCATGAGCTCGTCGTGCAGGTCGTGGGAATGTGAGCCGCTAACTGTAAAATCGGATGGATCCTCAGGGTTTATGACGATTTCAATGTCAGAATTTTCAAGAAAGAAGGCAAGGCGATTTACCACCCCGTCAATGCGCAGGTAATACAGCTCAGGATGGGGCATGCTGCCTTCCAGAACAAACTCTCCGTTTTGCAATTCTACAGAGTCAACATTTACCATCAGGCCGGAAACCCTGTCCTGCAGATATACCATGGCCGACTCTACGCCCTCTACCTTACCGGTAATGGTAAAGGTGTCGCGGGTTTGTGGCTGGCAGGCAAACAGTGCCACCGCCAGTAATAAAATCATTGTTCTTTTCATAGATTTTGTTTTTGATTGTTGCTAATTATTTGATGAAAAATTTCCTCATTATTATCAGGTTTACGGGTAAACAAACTTACAACCCATGTAACCACAAATGCAAGTAAAAAAGCAGGTACCAGTTCATAAATCCATTCTTTCA
Source organism: Bacteroidales bacterium (assembly GCA_007132395.1). GTDB lineage: Bacteria > Bacteroidota > Bacteroidia > Bacteroidales > UBA7960 > SKVR01. Next base: position 3,074 of record SLOR01000107.1, on the reverse strand, counting down.
GGAAAGTAACACGGTTCCAAACGATTACCGTGACGGCTCCTGTAATAATTCCACTTATTACTCCTGCCCGTGTAGTGCCTTTCCAGTATAGTGCCAGTATGGAAGTAGGCCCAAAAGCGGCGCCCAGGCCGGCCCAGGCAAATAGAACCAGCCAGAAGACCAGTTGCTCGGCAAGGAAGCCTAAAATCATGGCTATAATGACAAGCAACAGTACAAACCACCGACTTAATGTAACCAGCTGCTGTTGGTCGATTTCTTTCTTGCGCCAGATGAGTTTTTCATAAATATCCCGAACCAGGGCCGAAGCAGCCACCAGCAATTGCGAATCGGCCGTTGACATGATGGCGGCAAAAATTGAAGCGATTACTATTCCAAACATAATTGGATGAAGATGTTCTCCGGCAAGGGTAGGATAGAGGTTTTCGGCATCGGCTCCTGGCAACAGGCTTACATCGGGGAAATATATGCGCCCTGCCATCCCGGTCAAAAGTGCGCCCAGTGCCATGATGATATTGGCAGCGGTGCCCACCCAGGCGGTCATTTTAAGTTTTGCGGGATTTTTGATGGACATATACCGGGCGATAATATGCGGATTCCCCACCGAGCCCAGTCCAATGCCGGTAAACCCAATTAATGCTCCTGCGCTCAGGGCAAAGGCATGGGTAAAGGTACCACCCGGGGTTTGTATGGCGGCTGCCTGCTCCCAGAAAGATGAAAAGCCTCCCAGGTGCATAATGACTATAAGAGGTAGAACCACCAGAGCAATAATCATGATAAACCCCTGAATGGTGTCAGTAAGACTCACTGCCAGAAAACCTCCCACGATGGTGTAAAACAGGATGATGACTGCAGTAAGAAGCAGTCCCTGGGTTTGGGTAATATGAAAACTGGCACTGAAGGTTTTGCCCCCGGCAACAAACTGTGCTGCCACGTAAGCTAGCATAAATAAAATGATTATAACAGCTACCAGGGTTCGCAGTTTACCGGAAGCATCCCCGAAACGTTCTTCAAAAAAATCCGGAATGGTAATACAGTCCCTTTTCTCACTAAACCGACGGATGCGCGGAGCATAATAATAAAACAGAAAGAATTCTGCGATAATATAACCGGCTGCCGACCATAGTGCCGCCATGCCCATGGTAAAAGCCATTCCGGTAAAGCCAAGTAATAGCCAGGCACTTCGCCCGCTTACCACTGCCGAGAGGGCAACTACCAGCATGCTCATTTTGCGCCCGCCAATAAAAAAATTGCTGATTCCCTGTGAAGAAAAGCGGGCCGCCAGGATTCCTATCACAACAATCAGCAATAAATACCCTATAAAAGCACCAAGGGCATAATTGTCTATATGTAAAGCCAGGTTTTGAGGTTCATCCATACAGCTATGGGTTTGGTTTTTTTGTGAACCTCTAAAATACAGATAATTTTATACCCCCGAAATCTTAAATTACGTCAAGGGTTTCTTTTTTTATCCAACCCACATTACCATTGGGCAGGTGTATCTCCAGCCATTCTCCCAACTGGTTACGGATAGTAACCTTAGTACCTTCATGCACCAGGAACAGGTCAGGACTTTGTGCTGATGGGGCACTTTTTACTGCTACCCTGGGGCTCATGATGATGGCAATGTCATCGGCAGTTACCCTGTTATGCTGTTTCTGGGCAAATACAAAGGAAAAGCAGGTTAAAACAAAGAACAACAAGCCCGTGTAAAATGTGATTTGTTTGTGGCTACGGGATCCGGCAAACAGGTATAAAGCGGTAAGAATAAAAAATACGGTAAGAAAAATTAATCCTGTAATGGCCCACCCACCTGCACTTTGCATGTTGTAGGTATTTTGCCACCATTTTTCGTAAAACAGCAAAGGTCGTTGTTCAGTGCTGTCCACGGTGCGGTTGTTGGCCAGTTCAAGGTTGTATCTAATGTTTTCAGCTGAGGGATTTAGCCTCAGAGCACGTTCGTAATTCAGGATGGCCTTGCCCATGCGGTTGCTTTTAAAGTATGCATTTCCAAGGTTATAATACAGTTCTGCAGCTTCCAGCCCTTGAGCAAGCACTTCTTCATAAAGTTCCGCGGCATAGGAGTATTCACTTCTGCTGTATGCCTCATTGGCCCTGTTGATTACTTGTTGGGGAGTATCGGCCAAGGCAAAAGCACTTATCAGGATAATTGCCGAAAAAAGTAGTTTTCTCATAGGATTATTGCTTTTTGCTTCTTAAATCTTTTTCGATGGTCACAATGGTTTCCAGGGCTTTCTGGTAAATGTCGGCCATTTTATCTTCCTTGGGGCCCGGGGCAAACCTGGCAAACTCACACTCATCCAATGCACTCAAAAAGCTTTGAGACAACTCTTCGGAGACTTTCTGCGATTTAAAAGCGCCATGCACGGTTTCCTTGTTCAGAATAGAAACAGGTATGCTGAGTTTGTCGGAAAGATAACCCCACAGAGCTCTGAAGATCTCATCGTAAAATTCAGTTTCCTGTTTGTTTTGAAGAAATTTGCGGGCTGTTTTCAAACGCTTACGGGCCATTTTTTCAGCCTTCCTGTTGCGCAGTAGTTGCTGGTTACTTTGCAGGCGTATTTGCTCGCGCCAGTAAATGATAAAGAATAAGAATAATGCAAAGGGGCTCAGCAGGAATACATAAAACAATTTGCTCCCATAGAATCCCATTCCCTTGGGCACCAAAGCAATGGGACGGGTATGTATATGCCGGATGTCTCGTGCCAGGGTACGGATATCCTCTCTGGCTGCTACACCAGGACTGTCTGCATCTCCTTCTGCCGTCAACACAAACTCAGGGGTTTCCCTGGTAATATATTGTTGGCGCTGAGGGTCAAAGTATACGAAAGAGAAAGGTGGAATTACGAATTCTCCCCCGGTGCGGGGAATCATTACATAATCGAAACTGCGGCTGCCGCCTACACCTGCTGCTGTGTTACGAATATCGTCAATTACATTGGGATCAAATACCTCAAGGTTGGCCGGAAACTGAAAAGCAGGCTTTTCCAGCATACGAATATTTCCCCGTCCTGAAATACTCACCTTTAGGTTAGCAGCATCATTGGGTTGCAACT
>SLOR01000087.1 GCA_007132395.1 Bacteroidales bacterium | reverse complement strand
TAGAATAACCTTGAAAAGAAAAATATAATCAGAACGATTCCATCTGTTCTGATTAAGAATCACTATTGTTCGGTAAAATTTGTCCCGTTCCTACGGAACTCATATCGGTGCTGCAATATTTTGCTATAAACATCTCATCCCTAAGAGATTGGCCTACAGCTTAAAGTGTTGTATTAACTCCGTTAGGAGTGAAATGTTTATAGTTAATGACCCCCCTGGATTTTAATCCCGTAGGGATGACACAATTAACAAGCGTTTCTAAGCAATTCATCTTTTTTTACCGGACAACAATGATTGACAAACCATCAAACTATTAATAATTATTAAAAACAGAAAATTATGAAAACTATCGCAATCATTATCACATTCGTAATCTTATCAGTGCCAGTATGGGCTGAGAACAAAGAACTGCAGCAGGCCATCGAAGGCTCACTGTTAAAACTGCATACTGCCGAAACTCTTGACCAGGCAAGGGATGCCGTGAATATGCTGGAGAGAATTTCGCTGGCGGCACCCGATACCTGGCAGATACATTATCATTATGCCTATGGAAATATACTGCTGAGCTTTCGGGAAAGTGATGCCGGAGTAAAAGACCAATTGCTGGATAAGGCCGAGGCCTCCATTCAAAAAGGAAAGCAAGCTGATGGAGACCCTGCAGAATTGCTCACCTTGCAGGCATTCGTATACCAGGCAAGAATTTCAGCTGACGGCTCGCGGGCCATGCAATACTCGGATAAAGCACGCAATACATTGGGCAGGGCACTTGAGATAAATCCTGACAACCCCAGGGCATTGTTTCTCAATGGCCAAAACATCTTCCACACCCCAAAAGCCTTTGGTGGAGGCAGCCATAATGCATTGCCATGGTTTGAGAAATCGGTAAAAAACTTCCGGTCAAACACCTCCGCATCGGCCATTGACCCATCATGGGGAGAAGAAGCCGCGCAAGCAATGTTGCAACAATGCAAAGTGGTGGAGAAACAGTAAACTCTTTAAAGTCAAAACGAACTAAACACAATGGGTTTTCAGGAAAAACACCGGCTTATGACTTTGCATCCGGTGTTTTTCCTTCAGGGATGAATTCCTCAACTTTTGGTTACATTTACAAGATAATTGCAGGCACCCAACCCAATTCCACCATTATGAACATGCTTTTTTTTCAACTAAAAAAACTCCTGAGAGATTCGCTGATACTGCTGGTGATTGGTATGTCCATCACCCTTACCTTTAGCGGTAGCAGTATGCTTCGTGACTGGAATATTTTCCTCAACTCGGCAGTTTATAACCTGGCAATCGGGCTTAGCCTCTGGCGCGGCATCGGGTTGGTGAGTACCCTGCTGGACAAGCACCTGCCTCCCGGATTGAGTCCGGAAAGAAACCTGGCGCTGCACATGGCTGCAACGCTAATCTATTCCTGTATAGCCATTTTTCTTGTTAACACCTTTCTGTACAAATGGCTATTCGGGTACAATTTACTGGATAACCTGCGACTTTTCACCATCATTGGCACCATACAGCTTTTTATCGTAATCATAATAACCGGTGTACATTACGTGGTAGACTTTTTGCGTAGCCTTCGCGAGGCCATCAAAGAGCAGGAAGCTTTGAAAAGAGAATCCCTTCACCACAAGTACGAAGCCCTGAAAAACCAGATGAGTCCCCATTTTCTATTCAATAGTCTTAGTGTTTTAAGTGCCCTGGTGGAACAGGACAAAGTCAGGTCACAGACCTTTATCAGGCAGCTGTCCGACGTATATCGCTATGTGCTGGAACAAAAAGGTGAAGAGCTGGTACCTCTTGAAAAAGAAATGGAATTTGTGCGTGCATACATATATCTCAACCAAATCCGCCATGATAAGAGCCTGAAAGTAGAAATAAACATAACCGACCTCCGGGGCTATGTCATCCCCATGTCGGTTCAGTTGCTGGTAGAAAATGCATTGAAACACAATGAAGCCTCAGAAAAGAACCCGCTAACTCTTACCCTGGAAAGAAGTGAGGATAGTACCCTTGAGGTGAGAAACACCTTCCAGCCCAGAAAAGGCATTGCAGGAAACGGTCTGGGACTGAGTTTGCTGAAAAAAAGATGTAATTATTTGTTTGGCCGTGATGTGAGCATCCTGAATCAAAACGGGTCCTTTACAGTCAGACTACCCATTACCGATAAACCAGAAACAGCAGCAGCATTCATTACTTAGTGTCTGTCCATAGAGTCAGAAAAATAGTTTCATAGTAACGTGTCTGGTCAGAAAGTGCCAGTTGTTAGGCATGAGAAGCCGCCAAAAGCGGAGTTTACTATTGGTAAATGCCTGTGCTGAGTTTGTCGAAGTAAGTATTTTGGCGGCGAGCATAACGAAGCAAATGGTACTTTATGCACAGACATTACTTAATATACTTCACCATGAACATCCTGATTGTAGAAGACGAAAAACTAAGTGCCCAGAGGCTGCAGGGTATGATAAAAAACCTGATGCCTGAGGCTGTCATTGTAAAATTCACCGACTCGGTGGATGCCACATTGAATTTCCTGGAACAGGGACCCGACATTGACCTGGGCCTTTTCGACATTCAACTGGCCGATGGTTTAAGTTTTGAAATATTTGAAAGAACCCATATTTCTTTCCCGGTGATTTTTACCACCGCCTTTAATGAGTATGCCATTCGGGCTTTCAAGGTCAACAGCATCGATTATCTACTAAAGCCGGTGGATGAAAAAGAGCTGCAATTTGCCCTGGAGCAGTTTCAGTCGGCCCAAAACCCCAAACCTGCGATATTGCCAGACCCCAACATTGCCAGGGCACTCAAGATGCTCACCCGGGAACACAAATCGCGCTTCCTGGTAAAAATTGGCGAACATCTGCGGGTTATTCCCGCAGAAGAGATTGCCCTGTTTTACAGCATGGAGAAAGCCATTTACCTGAAAACCCGTGAAGACCGCAACTACCCCATCGACTTTACCCTCGACGAGCTGGGTGAGTTGCTCGACCCCGAAGTGTATTTCCGGGTAAGCCGCAAGCACATCGTTTCCCTGGCCACCATTTCCGACATTATTGCTTATTCGGGCAGCAGGCTCAAAATCAAACTTAATGTACCCACCGATGAAGACATCCTGGTAAGCCGCGACCGGGTCGCCCGGTTTAAAGAATGGCTTGGGAGGTAAATCTGCCTCCCGGCGAGGTAGTTAATATTGTTTTTACAAAAAAACACCCTGCTATGACAAACAGCAGGTTCACC
>SLOR01000092.1 GCA_007132395.1 Bacteroidales bacterium | reverse complement strand
GTGAGGGGGTCGTCTTGCTTTGACAGGGAATAGAATTTTCCATCGTGGCGCAGGTAAGGGCCGAAGCGACCTACGGCAGCAACGATTTCTTTGTCTTCATATTCGCCCACCGCGCGGGGCAGCTTAAACAGGTCAAGGGCTTCTTCCAGGCTAATGGTTTCAATACCCTGATCCTTGCGCATGCCTGCAAACAAAGGCTTTTCCTCGTCCTCCGCATGGCCAATCTGTACCATGGGGCCAAAGCGGCCTATGCGGGCTATAATGTCGCGTCCGCTTTTAGGGTCCTTGCCCAGGATGCGCTCGCCGCTGAATTTTTCGGCCTTTTCCATGGTGTTTTCCACCTTTTCGTGGAAGGGGTAATAAAATTCATGGATAACTTTTTTCCATTCTTTCATTCCCTGCGCAATTTCATCAAATTCCTTCTCCACGCTGGCCGTGAAGTTGTAATCCATAATTTCCTTAAAGTATTCCATGAGGAAACTATTCACCACTACCCCGATATCCGTGGGAAACATTTTGTTTTTTTCTGCGCCGGTAATTTCGGTTTTGCGGCTTTGGTCGATGGTGTTGTTTTTTAAAACCAGGTAGTCATACTCCCGCTTTTCGCCTTCGCGACTTTCCTTTACCACGTATTCTCTTTTCTGAATAACAGAAATGGTAGGGGCATAGGTGGAAGGACGACCGATGCCCAGCTCTTCCAGTTTTTTTACCAGGCTGGCTTCGGTGTAGCGGGGCGGGTGCTTTGAGAAGCGTTCCTGTGCCAAAATCTCCTGTGCCTGCAGCAGCTGATTTACCTTAAGGGGAGGGAGGATGCCTTCCTGTGCTTCATCATCCTCATCATCGGTAGATTCAAGATACACTTTGAGAAAACCGTCAAACTTGAGTACTTCGCCCGAAGCGGTAAATTTTTCCTGTGTGGTGGAAATGCCAATGCTCACATTGGTTTTTTCCAGCTGTGCATCGGCCATTTGCGATGCCAGGGTGCGTTTCCAGATAAGTTCGTACAGCCTGCGTTCCGAGTCATCGGCACCGGCCTCCGGCACATTCATGTAAGTAGGACGAATGGCCTCGTGGGCTTCCTGCGCTCCTTTGGCCTTGGTGGCATATTTACGCACTTGTACGTATTCTTTTCCAAAGCTTTTGGTAATCATCTCCTTTGCCATACCAACGGCTGTATCGGAAAGGTTTACCGAGTCGGTTCTCATATAGGTAATTTTTCCTGACTCGTAAAGCTTTTGGGCCACCATCATGGTGCGCGACACCGAGAAGCCCAACTTGCGGCTGGCTTCCTGCTGCAGGGTAGAGGTGGTAAAAGGTGCGGCAGGCGATTTTTTGGCCGGTTTGGTTTCTACCTTTTCAACGGTAAACTGCGCATTTCTGCACTTTTCAAGGAAATCAAGCGCTTCCTTTTTGTTGCTGAAGCGCTGGGGCAACTCGGCTTTTACCACTGCACCGCCATCTACCATAAACAATGCTGTTACACGGAAAGCATTGGTGGATTTGAAGTCCTGAATCTCCCGTTCTCTTTCCACAATAAGCCTAACGGCCACCGACTGTACACGCCCGGCAGAAAGCGAGGGTTTTACTTTTCTCCACAGCAGGGGTGAAAGCTCAAAGCCCACCAGCCTGTCGAGCACCCTGCGAGCTTGTTGTGCATCTACCAGGTTGATATCAATGCCGCGGGGTTCGCTGATGGCATGCTGTATGGCCGTTTTGGTAATTTCGTGAAATACAATACGTTTGTATTTTTTCGCGTCCAGCTTAAGGCTTTCTGCCAGGTGCCATGATATGGCTTCTCCCTCGCGGTCTTCATCCGTTGCCAGCCAAACCGTTTCGGCCTCCTTGGAAAGTTTTTTCAGCTCGCTGATGACATTTTTCTTGTCTTCAGATATTTCATATATGGGGCTGAAGTCGTTTTCTATATCAACGCCCAGCTTGGTTTTTGACAAATCACGTACGTGGCCGAAGCTTGATTTTACAAGAAATTCTTTCCCCAAAAATCCTTCAATGGTTTTGGCTTTGGCCGGAGACTCAACTATAACAAGGTTCTTAACCATAATTTTCTGATGTTTAAAATGCGCAAAAGGCTTGCAAAACTACGCAATAAATAATGAAAAACAATTTCAGCAAACCCATCCGGTATAACACGAAAGGTGATATACTGTTTGGGTGTGCTTTGCGGTGGTGGTTGTAAGTGCTAATGTATCAGTAGTTTGCAGAGAATCAAAAATGCGCAGTTCCTATAATCGTAATTTTTTTATGCTGCTACCGATACCTTGAACATAAAGTTCGAAAAAAATGCAAAATAAAGCAAATATCTTCTGCCTGCCACATCCCCCTGCAACAAAAAATGAAATTGTACCCTGAAATTAAGTAATTTTGCGGCGTAATACTGAATTATGATTTGTTTATTAACCAACTGAATATCAACCCTTGGAAAAGAAGTTATATATAGAAACCTATGGCTGCCAGATGAATTTCTCCGATAGTGAAATCGTGGCATCCATCATGACCGACAAGAACTACCTGGCCACCGATACGCCCGAACAGGCCGACATCATATTTCTGAATACCTGCTCCATACGCGATAATGCCGAACAAAAAGTATTGAACCGCCTCAAGCAGCTGCAAAGCCTGCGCAAGAAAAACCCGGGGCTGGTGGTGGGTGTGTTGGGCTGTATGGCCGAACGCCTGAAAACAGCCCTGCTGGAAGAAGCTGAAACAGGCTCCAGGGTAGATATGGTGGTGGGCCCCGACTCATACCGCGACTTACCGCAGCTGCTGCTGGATGTGGAAAGCGGGCAAAAAGCCGTGAATGTTATTCTCTCGGCCGATGAAACCTACGCCGACATTACGCCCGTGCGCTATGCAAGCAACGGGGTATCTGCCTTTATCTCCATCATGCGCGGATGCGAAAACTTCTGCACCTATTGCGTGGTGCCTTATACCCGCGGTAAGGAAAGAAGTCGCAGCCCGCTCAGTATTTTGCAGGAGGCACGCGATCTTTTTGCCCGGGGCTATCGCGAAATTACCCTGCTTGGGCAAAATGTAAACTCCTACAGCTATACAGAAGAAGAGGACGGGAAAGTATGGACCTTCCCCGGGCTTCTGCAGGAAGTTGCTAATGTAAATCCTTTGATGAGGCTGCGCTTTGCCACTTCGCACCCCAAGGATATGTCGGATGCCTTGCTGGATGTAATTGCTGCCAACGAAAATATTTGCAGCGCTATTCACCTGCCCGTGCAGTCAGGCAGCAATGCAGTGCTCAAAACCATGAACCGCAAGTACACCCGTGAGCACTATATGGAGCGCATTGAGGCCATCAAAACACGAATTCCCGATGTTGCCATTTCAACCGATATTATTGCCGGCTTTTGCGGCGAAACGGAAGAAGACCATCAGCAAACCCTCAGCCTTATGCAGTGGGTAGGCTATGATTTTGCTTTCATGTTCAAATACTCCGAGAGGCCCGGTACTGCTGCCGAAAAACGACTGGATGATGATGTGCCCGAGGAGGTGAAATCACGCCGTCTGCAGGAAATTATCGAGCTGCAGAATCAGCTTTCTCTTGCCTCCAACAAGGCCGATATGGGAAAAACGTTCGAGGTGCTGGTAGAAGGCAGATCTAAAAAATCCGAACACAGGGTATCGGGTCGCAACAGTCAGAATAAAATGGTAGTGTTTCCCGATAATGGCTTTAAGCCGGGAGATTACGTGAAAGTAAAAGTGGTGGATTGCACTTCGGCTACCCTCAAAGGGGAAGTGGTTGCAGAGTAATCCGCATAATTTGAAAATATAGCTTAACAGATATAACCCTGCTTCGGATACTATGCCTGCACGGCTTCAAGGTAATTCATCAAGGCATCAGCCAGGAATAAATCCTGGGGTGATGTAATTTTGATGTTTTCGCGGTTTCCCTCGGTGAGATAAATTCTTTCCCCGATTCTTTCCAGTACCGATGCATCATCGGTAAATGTTTCCATATAATTTACATTGTATGCATCCTTGATTTTGGCTGCCTGAAAGCATTGGGGTGTTTGTATAATGCGCATCTGGTCGCGGCTGATTATTTTGCTGAAAGCGCCCTCCACCTGCCTTACCGATTCGTTGATACCTATGGCGGGAATGGCATTGCCAAAGCGTTGTGCAATATGGAATGCCTGCTGTATGGTTTGCAGGGATACCAAGGGCCTCACACCATCGTGAATGGCCACAAGGGCGTTATCGGGTACTTTTTTCAGACCGTTTTTTACCGAATGGAAGCGGGTGGGCCCTCCGTCCACCACATCGATGGAAGGGAAGAAGTTGTGTTTACGACACAGCTCCTGCCAGAATTCCTGCTGTCCCTGTGGCAATACAAGAATTACGTTTATTTGTGGTGCGTAGCGCAGAAACACTGAAATGGAGTGAAGAAGGATGGGTTTTCCTCTTAACTCAAGAAACTGCTTGGGCAGGGGTGAGTTCATCCTCACCCCCGAGCCACCTGCAGTAATAATAACATATAATGGTTGCATGTTTTTCTCAAATAATCAGAAGCGCATCCCCATAGGTGAAAAATTTGTATTTCTCCTTCACTGCTACCTTGTAGGCTTTCATGAGCAGGTCGAAGCCTGCAAAGGCACTCACCATCATCATGAGTGTTGACTGGGGCATGTGGAAGTTGGATATCATGGTGTTGGCCACGCTGAATTCGTAAGGTGGGTAGATGAACTTGTTGGTCCAGCCTTCGTAAGGCTTCAGCTGCCCGTAAATGCTTACTGAGGATTCCAGCGCCCGCATGGTTGTAGTTCCAACGGCACAAACCCTTTTTCTTTTTTCCTGCGCGGCATTTACAATCCCGGCGGTTTTTTCTTCAATCATAAACTGCTCGGAGTCCATCTTGTGCTTGCTGAGGTCTTCCACGTCAACACTACGGAAGTTGCCCAAACCGGCGTGCAATGTTACTTCGGCAAAGTTTACGCCTTTGAGTTCCAGTCTTTTTACCAGCTCCCGGCTGAAGTGCATCCCAGCAGTAGGCGCTGCCACAGCCCCTTCGCGTTTGGCAAAAACAGTCTGGTACCGCTCCTTGTCTTCGGCTTCTACAGGGCGGCGAATAAGCTTGGGCAGGGGCGTTTCACCCAATGATTCAACGGTTTTCTTGAACTCGTCATAAGTGCCGTCAAACAAAAAGCGCAGGGTACGACCACGGGAAGTGGTGTTGTCGATAACTTCGGCTACCAAATTGTCGTCATCTCCGAAATATAGCTTGTTGCCGATACGTATTTTTCGGGCAGGATCCACAAGTACATCCCATAATCTGGCTTCGCGGTTGAGTTCTCTGAGCAGGAAAACTTCAATTTTGGCTCCTGTTTTTTCTTTGGTGCCATACAAACGCGCGGGGAAAACCTTGGTGTTGTTGATAACCATCACGTCGCCATCATCAAAATAGTTGAGGACGTCTCTAAACTGTTTGTGCTCAATTTCTCCGGTGTCGCGATGCACCACCATAAGGCGGGATTCGTCCCTGTTCGCGTGGGGATGCTCAGCAATAAGCTCGGGGGGTAGGGTAAATTTAAAATCTGATAACTTCATTTGCGCTAATTTATATAATTGCTAATAGATATTCTAAATACTTAAACACGAAAAAGGGTAAATGTTTCAGTCCCTGTATGTTTTTTGCAGGTTAAAGAAAAAACTTCACGAGTCAGCTTTGCCACAAACGCATCAACACACCCTGTTTATCTGCATACGGGGCAGCAAAACAATTGTTGTGAGGGTTCATTTTTACCAATGAAAACGTTTTTGGGAAAGGATTGCAAATATAATACAATGGGGAGGCCATGTCAATACCTTGACGCAATAAATTGTAGATTGTCAGTATTTTCTGCGAAATTGCCCCTAAAAAAGCAAGCCGGGTGCCTCTCTAATCTTCTTTTTTGAAGAAATCCTCCAGCTGCTCAATGCTCCATGCCTCTTCCACCTTCACCTCCCCAATGCGTGTTCTTCTGAGGGATTTCAGGTAGGCTCCCGATCCAAGCTCCAGACCAAAGTCGCGGGCCAACGCCCTGATATAGGTGCCTTTACTGCACACCACGCGAAAATCTATCTCGGGTAGGGCAAAACGGGTAATTTCAAAGGTGTGGATGGTAACGGTATTTGCTTTCAGCACGGTTTCTTCGCCTCGGCGGGCATGAAAATAAGCCCTTTCGCCATTAATTTTTTTGGCAGAAAACAGGGGTGGCACCTGTTCTATTTGTCCAGTAAACTTTTCGGCAGCAGCCCCGGCGATTTCCTCTGTGATATGATCGGTGGGGAGGCCGGCTTCCGGTGTGGTTTCCAAATCGGAAGAGGGCGTAGTGGCGCCCATGAAAAAAGTTCCGGTATATTCCTTTTCTTTTTCCTGATAAGAATCAATTTCACGTGTTTTCTTTCCTGTGCAAATTATGAGCAGGCCTGTTGCCAGGGGATCGAGGGTGCCTGCGTGGCCCACCTTAATCTTTTTGATTCCCAGCCGGTGCCTGAGCAGTGCTTTGATTTTTTTTACCGCGTCAAAGGATGTCCACCCCAGGGGCTTATCAATAAGCAGGAGGGCTCCGTTGAGAAATGTTTCAGGATTTTTGTCTGTCAAAAGCATATAGTAGTAGCCGCCTGGGCATTAAGTAAATATGTGTAATGAATAATCTTAAAATCCTGTTAGGGTCAGAAGTTTCGTGGTATCCTGCTTTATAAAACCATCAGTAAAATGGCCGTTATCCCTACGATGGCAGTGTAAATAGAGAACCATGCCAGCTTACCCCTGCGCACAATCTTCAGCATCCAGCTGCAGGCAAAAAGTCCTGAACCAAAGGCTGCAACAGCTCCAGTTACCAAGGATGAGGTGGCGATAGCGGAAGGTTCGGTGGCTTTGGCCAGGTCAAGGATTTCCAGGAATGTGGCCCCGAAAATAGGAATGAGTACCATCAGGAAAGAAAAGCGTGTGGCTTTTTCCCGGTCGATGCCCAGGTACAAGGCTGTACTGATGGTGGCCCCGCTTCGGCTGATGCCGGGCAGGATGGCCAGGGTTTGCGCAAGACCAATAATTAAGGCACTTTTCAGGGTGATGTCTTTATGGTTTTTGGGAGCAAAATGGGTGAGCAACAAAAGCAGTGAAGTAACCAGCAGCATCATACCCACGAAAAGGATATTGTTACCAAACAAACTTTCGATGTTTTCTTTGAAAAGCACACCCACAAGGCCCACAGGAACTGCAGAAAGAATAAGCAGGGAAACAAATTTTGTTTCATCATTCCATTGAAAACGCAGTACGCTGATAATAAGGTTGATGATATCCCTGCGGAATACCACAAGAACACTCAAAAATGTTGCACCATGCACTATGATGGAAAAGGTAAGATTTTCTTCCTCCAGTCCGAAAAGGGCTGAGCCTAATTCAAGGTGGCCACTGCTACTCACGGGCAAAAATTCGGTTAGACCCTGCAAAAGGCCCAGTATCAATGCTTCAATCCAGGTCATGCTGATAAAGAATAGTAGGATGTAAAAACAGTATTGTAAAAGTTCGCTCAACAGCAGCAAAAAGTAAATGCAAAAAGCTTATTCCTTGTCGGTGCGGTTTTTTTTCTTAAGGATGGCATAAATCTGAATCCCATATCCTGCCAGCACCAGGAAGGGTGCCAGTGTCAAACGCCTGAAGTTGAACAAATCGTAACTGAATTCATTGGGGTCTTTGCTGCCCCCCCCAATCATGAGAATAAAACCCAGCGCGGTAACCACAAGCCCGGCAATGAGCAAAATGTACTTGGAGCGGTCAAAGAGAAAATCTGTTTGTGGCTTTTTGTTCATGGCGAATATTTTTAATAAAGATAAAGATTGTCGGTTTTTATTTTCAGGTATTTTTTTACGGCAAAGTAGGTGGAAATCCAGCTGACAACAATGCCCAGGATAATTACCAGTACAAACATGGTAAAGAGCATTTCTATGTCCTGAAAGTCTATAAGCTCGGGTATGGATTTCTGTGCAGCCCACAGGGATGCCAACAGCAGGGCGATGGATAACGTTGCACCGACGATACCCTGCACAATCCCTTTTATTACAAAGGGTTTTCTGATAAATGCCTGCGTGGCACCCACCAGTTGCATGCTCTTGATAAGGAAACGTTTGGAAAAAACGCTCAGGCGAATGGTATTATTGATTAGGGTAAATGCAATTACCAGCAGCAACGCCCCGAAGAGCAGCAGGAATACCCCTACTTTTCTAACATTTTCATTTACGATATGCACCAGGTTTTTCTGGTAATCCACCTCTTTCACGATGCGGCTTTTCTGTACTTCCGATTCAAAAACTTCCAGGCTGTCGGGGTTGGCCCATGCCGCGTGAAGCCGTACTTCAATGGAGGGAAAAAGGGGATTGTAGCCCAAAAACTCCACAAAATCTTCTCCCAGTTCCTCTATGAGTTCCTCTGCCGCTTTTTCGCGCGAAATAAATTCTGTGGATTTTACAGCAGGATAAAGGTCAAGTGATTTTTGCAGATGGGTAATTTCTGAAGATCGGGCATTATCCATGATAATAATTGAAAACCCGATATTTTCCTTCACATGCTCCGATAGCTTGCGGGTATGCATAATGATAAGTCCCAGCAGCCCCAGCACGTAAAGCACAAGGGTAATGCTTACTACCGTGGAAATATAAGAGGTTTTTAAGCGCCTCCCGAGTACGATTTCTTCCTGTCGTGCCATGTGAAAAATTGAGTTGCAAAACTAATAAAAAATTAAGATAATGAGAGAGTAATAGGTTGATTAACATATATTCGTAAAGCCCTGCATGGCGTTTTTGCTGTTTATGCAAAATTATCCACAGGATAAAACAAGATAGCACGCGACTTATTGCCCTCTTCAAAAAGCTACTGAAAACCCTACAGAGTGAAATGAATTTGCGACGGGCTGAAAAATATCAGTAATTTTGCATAAAACTTAACAGAAAAGATGGCAAATAAAATCATGGACCCCATTGGCAGGTTGATGGGCTTGCGCTACAAGTCGCATCCCTGGCATGGCGTTGACATCGGGAAAAATGCCCCCGACCTGCTTACCTGCTTCATAGAAATGGTAAGTACCGACACTGTAAAATATGAAGTGGATAAGGTAACCGGCTACCTTAAAATCGACCGGCCTCAGAAGTATTCCAACGTACTGCCTGCCATGTACGGTTTCATCCCCCAAACGCTTTGTGCCAAGCGGACAGCAGAAATGGCCATTGAAAAAACAGGACGTGATGATATCGTTGGCGATGGTGACCCGCTGGATATTTGCGTACTCACCGAAAAATCCATCTCCCATGGCGATATCCTTGTAGAAGCCATTCCCATTGGCGGTTTCCGTATGCTTGATAACAACCAGGCGGATGATAAAATTATCGCGGTACTAAAAGATGATGCCGTGTATGGGGCTATTAAAGATATCTCCGAATGCCCCGCCCCTGTGGTGGAACGGTTGAAGCATTACTTCCTCACCTATAAAGACCTCCCCAACACCAAGCTGGATGTGGAAATAACCCATATTTACGATGCTGAGGAAGCCAAAGAAGTAATCCGACGCACCATCGAAGATTACAGGGTGAAATTTGAGAACCTTGACAATCTTTTGTCAACGGTGTAAAAACAAACAGAAAGGATTACTTAAAAATAAATTGCTGCCTGCATACCGCCGGCAGTGGGAACAATCATGAAGCTGAAGCCATTGTGCTTTGGCTTTTTGTTTTTATGGAGGTGGGGAATAAACCATCCTATGAAAGCTCCTGCTGCTGCACCGGCCAAAACATCGGAGGGAAAGTGCTGCCCGCTGTGATATTTCAGGTAGGCTGCAGTTCCGGCCATTGCCAGGGTGCCACCCCATACCCATGGTGTAAAAGGTGAATCAGGGAAGTAGGCATCATAAAGGGTAGAGGAAAAAACAGCGCCGGCAAAAGCAACGGTGCTGGTACGCGAAAAAAAGGATTCCCTGCCACGGCTGGTTTGCTTTTCGTGCAGGGCAACCTCCGTATTGTACATGTAGGGTCTGTTTCGCAGACTTGTTATTTTGGCCAGCTGTGGCAATGTAACGGACCAGGTAAATAATTGCGCTGTCATTACGCCCAGCACCAGAGCATCCCGGCTTGCTTTTTCTGAAAAGGCCAGTGGGGCCATGGCCGAAAAACTCAGTACTGCAGCCGCCTCCGAAAGCTGATTGGCAAAGGGACTCCAGTTGTGGGTGGCACTCCTGTCAAATATGCTGATATCACTTGGGTTGAGCTGCTCTGTTTCCTGCCTGCTCAGGGGTGAGGGCGGTGTGTGAAAAAGATATACAGCGGTTCCTGTTAACAAACCTGAGCCCAGAATAGCTATGTCGCGCGCAGGATAAAGCACAAACGGCCCGTCTGATTGGCCGGCCCGTGCCGGATTATGAGATAGTAGCAAACCCACCCACAGCAAAATGCATAAAGTGCTTCTGAATGGTTTTTGAATGCTAAAGGCCTCCATTGATAATTGCTTTAAAGATGAAGTTGCAAAGATGAAAAAAATCAGGCAATGAATTGGAAAGGGGGAGAATGGAAATCTAAAATAAGAAGATGGCTGGATGAGTTTTCTCAATATATTTTACCATTTAGGGAGTACATTTTCCCGGGCAATACTTTTACCACTCCCTTGAACTCGAGGTTCAGCAGCAGCACCGAGGTTTTGCTGAAGGTGAATCCCGAGTTGCTTACCAGGAAATCGAAAGATGTCTCACCATTGCTTCTAAGGTAGTTTACCAACACTTCTTCGTCGGGCTCCAGCTCAACAAACAGCTGTTGCTGTCTGTTGCCAGCCGGCGTATCAACCTCCCATTGCAGCACGTATTCAATGTCTTCAGGGGTTTCCGCCAGATGGGCCTTATGGGTTTTGATGAGTTGGTTGCACCCTTTTGAGTAGGGGTCGGTGGTTTTTCCGGGCACCGCAAAAACATCTCTGTTGTACGAGTTGGCAATATTTGCCGTAATGAGTGCACCACCCGAGGTTGCTGCCTCAATAACTACCAGGGCATCTGCCAGGCCGGCAATGATACGGTTTCTTTTGGGGAAGTTTTCGCGATCAGGCAGGGTCTGGCTTACAAAATCGGAGAGCAGCCCGCCGCCTTCGCTGAGCATTCGCAACGCCAGGGGCTTATTAAGGGGAGGGTAGATGCGGTCGAGTCCATGGCCCAGCACTCCGACGGTCTGAAGCTGCTGGTCTAGAGCGGCTTTGTGGGCCCTGGCATCTACCCCGTAGGCCAGCCCGCTTACAATCAGCGGGTCGTGTTTTTGCAGCCCTGCAATGATTTCATCACATTTGGATTTACCGTATTCTGTTATGTTTCGGGTGCCCACCACGGCAAGCACTTTTCTTTTGTTCAGCTCTGCCTCTCCCTTGTAAAAAAGCAGCACAGGTCCGTCGTCACAGTGCTTTAACCTTTCAGGATAGGATTTGTCGTTGAAAAACAGTGCGCGGATTTTGTGTTTTTCAATGAAACGCATTTCCTCCTCCACCCTGTTGAAGAGGTTGAATTGTTTTACACTGCGGGCAATGTGCAGCCCTATGCCGGGAATTTTAACCAGGGCAGATTCCTTCTCACGGAAAATTCCGTCAATGCCCCCGCAATAAGAAATCAGCTTTTTGGCTGTGATACCTCCCACTCCCGGTATCATGGTAAGGGCAATCTGGTATTTAAGTAAATCATCCATGCAGAATCCTTGTCTTAAAATGTTGAATGCTATGCGGGGAGGTGTATTGAGACATCCTAAGTATATTACAAGATAATAATCATTTTTCAAAAATCCTTTCGTTACTGCGTATTTTCCTTTGGAGGTTTTGGGGATATATTTCCAGGTTCTTTACTTATGGGTGAGCGTGTTCTTTTTTTGAAAAAAAACATGTATGTTCGTTCGGTTATTCTGATGATTTGCCTGATAAGTAATGGAGAAAACTGCCAAGTCGAAAATAAAAGTGCTGGTTTGCCCGCTGAACTGGGGGTTGGGACATGCTACCCGCATGGTTCCCTTAGTGTATGCTTTCCTGGAGCAGGGCTGTGATGTTGTTATAGCTGCATCAGGCGGGGCCTTGCAGTTCATGAAGGATGAGTTTGGCAACAGAACAGATTATCTGCACTATCCGGGAAAAGAAATCCGCTACAGCAAAGGTTCCGGGTTTTTCGCCCGGTTGACTCTGCAAATGCCCTCACTGCTCTATTCCATTTGGGCGGAGTATCGTTGGATGCAGCAAACGGTGAAAAAACTGCAACCTGATATAATTATCTCTGACAATCGCTATGGTGCCCGGTCCCCCCGCATTCTTTCCGTTTTTGTTACCCACCAGCTTTTCATACGTATGCCCCGGGGGATGGGATGGATGGAGGGTATAGTGCGAGCCATTAACCATAG
>SLOR01000088.1 GCA_007132395.1 Bacteroidales bacterium | reverse complement strand
GAAAAAGGTTTATCTATAAAAATCATCAGCGACCCGAAAAAATTCTTCAGGGTATCCTGCGCTGCCAGGGCCAGCGCCAGACCCCCAATGGATAACCCAGCCAATAGCGCTGTGATATTCACATCCAGGTTTTGCAGTATAAATAAGCCGCCCACAATTACTACGAATACTTTCAGCACTTTTTTAATAAGCGGCACCACATGATTGTCGAGGCTGGTTTCATTTTTTCCCGCTAAATTCTCAAGATATAAACCCACCACATCCACCAGTTTGTAAAATACCAGCATAATAAAAAAAGGCATAATGGCAAGAAAGCCATACCCGATATATAACGCGGCTTTTGCCGGCAACTGCAGCACCGGATATAATATCAAAACCAGTAAAAACACCACAAAAAGACTAAGAGGTCGTGCAACCGGCAGCAAATAAGGCCTTACCAGCTTGTCGTACCCCATCTGGTGCGCCCCCCTGTAAAGCATACGGTTGAACACAAAGGTGAGAAGTTTGTGAAACAAAAAGCTTATGAGGATAATCAGGAAGATTCCGAAATGTTGCCACAGGTAAAGACCCAGGAAGCGGTATCCTCCACTTTCGGGAATAAAATTCAGCAAGCGGTCAGACCCGAAAGGAAATACTTCTGCATGAAATTTTATAATGGCATCAAAACTTTCGCTGCTGTATAGCCAGGTACCATCTTCAAGACGTTCAAGATAAATGGAAGGCGTCTGACTTACAGGGATAAATACCGGTTTTTGGCTGACCGTATCAATATGATTGGTTTCTCTGGGAACATTTTCCACATCCACCACAAATCCCCGGGCATCCCATGCCTGTTTGAGCTTAATGGCCATTTCCTTTGCCACCTCAGGCTCAATACCGGGATGCAGAAAAGCCATTGCGGCTTTTTCAGCATCATAGCTATCGGGCTGCAAAAAATGCAAGTGGGTGAGGACCGTGTGATAAGGGGTAT
Source organism: Bacteroidales bacterium (assembly GCA_007132395.1). GTDB lineage: Bacteria > Bacteroidota > Bacteroidia > Bacteroidales > UBA7960 > SKVR01. The sequence goes on along the minus strand of SLOR01000088.1, from coordinate 2,282 downwards.
TGAGATTCACCTCGTAGGCATATAGATCATTTGCCATGCCGGATAAACCCATAAGCCACATAAGCATGGCTGCAAGAAAGCACTTCATTATTCTGGTTCGCATCTGTGATAATTTTACGATAATTTTATTCGTCAAACCTACATAATTTTTTACAGCTGTTAAAAAGATCTTTGGTTTTTTAAGCACTATCTTTGTCCCCCTGCAATCCCATTCTCATGCAAGATATTTTAAAAACCCTTTCAGGCAAAGCACAAAGTAAGAAGCGCGATTTTAAACAGTTGGCGGCCCGGGTAAAAAAACTTAAACCCCGGGATGCCGATGAGGTGTTTCGTGAATTGCACGAGGAAGCATTTGAGCATATCGACTGCCTGGAGTGCGCCAACTGCTGCAAAGGACTGGGGCCAAGGCTGCAGAAAAGCGATATCGAGCGCCTGGCCGCTCATCTGAAAATGAAATCATCGGTTTTTATTGACACCTACCTGCGCAAAGACGAAGACAACGACCTGGTTTTCAAAAACATGCCCTGCCCTTTTCTGATGCCCGACAATTATTGCATGGTATATACCTCCAGGCCAAAGGCCTGCCGCGAATATCCTCATACTAATCAGAAAAACATTCGAAGCATCCTTTCAACATGTGTAAAAAATACGGAAACCTGCCCCGCAGTTTTTGAAATTTTCGAGAAACTTCCCACAATGCTTTCCAACGGAAAATAATAGTTTTTTATTTGCTTTTCCATGAGGAAAGTTAAACTCCACCTGCAAATCCTCCGTTTTCAAACAGCTGATTAAACTCACTATCAGGCCATCGGGCCAAACTGCGCTTACATTTTACATATATCATTTTTCATCATCCGTTTTCTGTCGTTTGTCTAGATTTCAAAATTTATTGTCATGACTTAATAAAAAATCCCCTATTTTTGGTGCACCAAGAAACTAATACAATTGGGTGCCTTTTTTCGGCAAAATCTTTTCCCGAAAATAACCACATCCACCCCACTTAACCTCCTTCTGTTTCCCCAATAAACTTACACGGGTTATTAATAGCCTGCTATTGCTTTGTACGTCTTTCCCAAAACGGGACGTAATATCGCTCTTTATTTTTATGTTGTTTTTGTTTTTAATTTCCGCCTGACCGATTATACCAATAAACTTTCATCGGTTTTTTAATTATTAACTAAAACAATCAAGATGAAAAGATTATTTATTTTCGGCGGAGCCCTTTTGTTTTTATGGGGTTCATTAATGGGGCAAGAGATCCGTATTACGGGTACTGTAACGGATGCCTCAGATGGTTCTACCCTGCCCGGGGTAACAGTGGTGGTGAAAGGCACCTCCCACGGAACCATAACAGATATTGACGGGCAATACGAGCTCAGCGCAGATGCCAATGCCACACTCACCTTCAGCTATATCGGCATGCGCACCGCAGAAGAAGCTGTAAACGGACGCAACATCATCAATGTTTCCCTGCATTCACAGGCCGTGGGCCTGGATGAAATTGTTGTGGTAGCTTACGGTACTCAGCAAAAAAGAAATGTTATCGGCTCGCTATCGGGCATTTCCTCATCCGACTTCGAAGACATCCCCATGGTAAGTTTCGAATCGGCCCTGCAGGGTCGTACTCCCGGGCTCACCATGTCTTCTTCCAGCCGTGCCGGCGAGGCTAATGCTATCCGTATCCGGGGTACGTCCTCCATATCGGCCAGCAGCCAGCCCCTGTACGTTATTGACGGGGTACCCCAGGGTGACTATATTATGGGGTATACCGGCAACAACGCACAGATGACCCCCTTGTCGACCATCGACCCCAACGACATTGAGTCCATCCAGGTACTGAAAGATGCCGCAGCAGCTGCATTGTATGGTTCAAGAGCCTCCAACGGGGTAATCCTTATTACTACCAAAAGAGGAAAAGCCAACACCCTCAATATCAACTTTACTTCACAGTTTGGGATACAACAGGCCACCAATACGCTGGATGTAATGAGCGGGCCCGAATACACCGAATTCATGAATGAAGCTTACTACTATGCCTTTGGTGTGGAAAACCTCCTGGGAGACCCTGCCAATGCCATAGACACCCGATGGATTGATGAAACATTCCGTACCGGATACATGCAGGACTACTCCCTTTCTGCCAGTGGGGGTACCGACCAGACGCAGTTTTATGCTGCCCTGTCTCTTAAAGACGAGGAAGGATATACCCTGTACAATGATTTTAACCGCATCAACGCACGATTGAACCTGGACCATAAGGTGAGTGATAATTTATCTTTTGG
>SLOR01000118.1 GCA_007132395.1 Bacteroidales bacterium | reverse complement strand
GAAGCACAGGTAATAAGCGAGTTTGAGCGCATGATTAAGATTAAGGACACCACCGCTATCCTGTTGCAGCCTATGCTAAGCGGTATGGAACTGTTTGTAGGTGCCAAGCACGAAGAAAAATTCGGCCACATGATCCTTTGTGGCATGGGCGGTATCTTCATCGAAGTATTGAAGGATGTTTCTGCCGCGCTGTCGCCGGTAAGCAAAGAATACGCACTGGAGATGATTCACAGCCTAAAGAGCTTTGAAATCCTGAAAGGGGTGCGCGGACAGGAAGGGGTGAATATTGAAATGTATGCCGATACACTGGTGCAGCTTTCTGCATTGCTGGAAGCCGCACCCGAAATATTCGAAATGGACCTCAACCCCCTGCTGGGCTCACAAAAGCAGGTGGTAGCTGTGGATGCAAGGATTAACATCGTGAAGCAAACATCATTTTAATCCTTAATTCATACCACTAATGAAAACAAAAGACTTTATTTTTTTGGCGGGCGTAACTATTTTCTTCCTGCCCTTTTTCCTTTTTGCTCCTCTCCTGGAAGCCTATCAATCCTTCAATACTGCGCACGGGATGATAATGAGTTTTATTAAATTCGCTGTGCTTGCAACCCTGGGCGAAGTAATTGGCCTTCGTATCAAAACAGGAAACTATAATCAGCCTGGTTTTGGTGTTTTGCCCCGGGCAATAGTTTGGGGATTCCTGGGACTAACTATACAAATGGCTTTTATCATTTTCTCTGTTGGTGCACCCGCTTTCCTGGTTTATTTGGGGATAGAAAACGCAGGCATTGCTTTAGGACAACCGGGCTTAAGTGCAGAAAAAATTCTTACAGCATTTACTGTAAGCGCAACCATGAACCTGATTTATGCTCCGGTAATGATGACCCTGCATAAAATCACCGATACGCACATTGAAAGCAATGGAGGCACTGTGGCAGGCTTGCTCAAACCCATCGCCATGGGAGAAATCATGGCAGGGATTAACTGGAAAGTACAATGGAGTTTTGTGTTTAAAAAGACCATTCCATTTTTCTGGATTCCGGCACATACCATAACATTCTTACTGCCTCCGGAATACCGGGTACTTTTTGCTGCTGTGCTCGGAATTGTACTGGGCGTATTTATGGCCATTGCTGCCGTGGCAGGAAAAAAATAAGTTAACAACTAAAAACAAAGAAGCCCGGAAGTTTTAAAACCTCCGGGCTTCTTTTTATGCTAATTATTTTTTAAAGCGACTTTAGCATATCAACAATCTCTTCACGGGTTTTACCCAGTTTCTTTTGAAGCTTTCCCAGCAACTCATCATCCTGGCCTTCTGCATACTTCAAATCATCATCTGTAAGATCGGCATACTTTTGCTTAAGTTTACCTTTAACTTCATTCCAACTTCCTTTAAATTCAAGTTTATCCATTGTTCAGTTTTTTAGGTAAATAACTAATAACATCAATAGCAAGCAAACGCTTTAATGTATGTATTGTTCAAATCCACATAGCTCAAGTAGCACCTCTCTTTCTTATTTAGAATCAATCCATTTACAAATAAGCCTTTTGCCGTGTGGGCCGCAATCAGAAAGCCCATAAATTGTGTATTTTAGACCCCTGAAAACAACAACAGAACATGGATACAACTCCCCAAGACAAGAACCTACCCTCTACCCCCTTCAGCGAAACCATCAACCGTCGGAAATTCATCAAGCTCAGCGCCCTGCTCGGTGGTGGTGCCATGCTGTCAGGCGGATTGCTGGGCTGCCTGGGAGTGGACGACGAAGTGGAAATCCTGGAGCAAAAAGGCGATACTTTTATTGTTCGTGCTGCCTGCCCGGGGCATAACTGCGGCGGGCGCTGCCTGCTCAAGCTCCACATTCGCGAAGGCAAAATAACCCGCATTGAAACCGATGACCGACCCGGCGATACTCTTGCCGACCCACAACTGCTGGCCTGTATTCGCGGACGCTCTTACAGGCGTCGGCAATACAATGCCGACAGGCTGAAGTACCCCATGAAAAGGGTTGGAGAACGCGGTGAAGGAAAGTTTGAACGCATCAGCTGGAAAGAGGCCCTTGACATCCTGGAAAAAGAAATTACCCGCATCAAAAACCAATATGGCAATTCGGCCATTCTGGTACCCTACGGTACCGGAAGTTACAACCAGATTAACGGACGACAGACCGCAGCACGACTGATGAACCTCCTTGGTGGATCTCTGGGCTATTACAATAGTTACAGCTGGGCCTGCATATCACGAGCCACACCCTACGTTTACGGTACTTCCGTTACGGGCAACCAACGACAGGACTGGGTAAACAGCAAATACATCATCATGTGGGGCTGGAACCCCGCCGAAATGCGCGATGGCACCAACAGCGAGTTTTTCATCAAAAAAGCACGTGAGCAGGGTGCAAAGGTCATCTGCATCGACCCCCGCATGAGCATGAGCGCGGTGGCACTGGCCGATGAATGGATACCCATTCGTCCAGGTACCGATGTGGCCATGATGAGTGCCATGGCATATACCATCATCACAGAAAACCTGCACGACAAAGATTTTATCAATCGCTGCTGCGTGGGCTTTGACAAGTCACAAATGCCTCTGGGGTGCGAAGATGAAGAAAGTTATACTGACTATATACTAGGCACCCGCGACGGTATTCCCAAAACGCCTCAATGGGCAGAGGAAATCTGCAGCGTACCCGCAGAAATTATTACAAGAATTGCCCGCGATTATGCCACAAGCAAACCTGCCGTTCTATACCAGGGCTATGGCATGCAGCGCCGTGCCTATGGCGAACAGGTGGTAATTGCCGGCTGTGTGCTCCCTGCCATTACAGGTAATGTGGGCATCCCCGGTGGCTGGGCAGGAGGTCTGGCCCTGCAGGCCGACGATGGCGGACCATTCTGGAATGTTTTCCCCACCGGGCCCAATCCCGTTAGGGCATCTATCCCGGTTTTCTTGTGGACAGAAGCCATACTCCACGGAAAAGAAATGGGTGCCGATTATGGCGTAAGAGGGGTGGAAAAGCTGGATAACAATATCAAGCTCATCTGGAACGTGGCTTCCAATATTCTCATTAACCAGCATGCCGACACCAACCGCTCTGCAGAAATCCTGAAAGATACCAGTAAAGTGGAGTTTATTGCAGTACAGGATCAGTTCATGACCCCCACGGCAAAATTTGCCGATCTCATTTTACCCGTTTGCACCCAGTTCGAAACCTGGGGCCTGCAGGACGGATGGAAATACGGCGACGAGGTAATCATAGG
>SLOR01000142.1 GCA_007132395.1 Bacteroidales bacterium | reverse complement strand
TAAGTTAATCATTTTTTTCTAAAAATTTAATTGAAATTTTAGAAGATCGTGCTTCGCAATGGGTATGCCAATAATTTCTTCAAATTTACAAATAGCAGAAGGTCAGATGCGTAGATGCTTTTATGTGGGTTTGTTTTAATTTTTAAGCTCATCAAATAGCGGTTTTTCGTAGTTTTCTGCGAGTTACCGCCAGCTGATTGCATTCCCATTGAGATTTACAACCCCCTCCGTTTTTTATGAATTCTATTTACTTGCCACACAGTTGTGCTAGTGCAGTTAACTGCGGAATTTCGACAATAGTTGTGGCTTTCCGCAGCTTATTATATCCCCAAAACCGCTTTCAGGCACCGATTTGCTTTTTTGTAAAATTTTCAGTAACTTCATTTACATACAGTTACAGGTGCGATGAACGAATATGTATGTCAGTTCAATCAACTTCGGTATAGCGGTTGCCTATAGTATGGCAAATAATAAAAATTATGTACAACAATGCTGAAGTCAATTACTCATTTCATTTCAGCAATTAAAAACAAAAAACAATGACATTTTATAAAAACTATTTTGCACTCTTTTTCGCGCTGGTTCTTTTTACAGGAATTTCGGTACTCAATGCGCAAACCAGTTATCGCATAGGCTCAACACAGGAGTTTAAAGTAGAAGGTACTTCTACCCTCCACGACTGGGACATGACCTCCGACAATGCCAGTGGTGAAGCAAGTATAGTGCTGGACGGTCAGGAAATAAAGGAAATAGCCTCCCTTAGGGTGAACTTTCCCGTCAGATCCCTTAAAAGTGGAAACAATCGGCTTGATCGTACTGCATACAACAGTATTGATGCAGATAAGCACACCCATGTTCGGTTTGAATTAACCGGGGTAAGAAATATTACCTCTCAACTGGTGCTGGCAACAGGGAATCTTACCATTGCCGGTGAAACCCGCCCGGTAACCATCAGAACCGGCTATAAGGTAAACGGAAACTCCATTCAGTTTGTGGGTAACCATAGCATCAAGTTCAGTCAGTTTGATCTGGATCCTCCCACAGCATTACTGGGAACGGTAAGAACCGGTGATGAGCTTCAGATTTCTTTCAATGCTGATTTTGTGCCTGCCGTAAGTTCACGATAATCATTGATTACTAACGTAAGTAATAAATAAATTCTAATCTGTTTAAAATCAATTATTCACATTATTAAATCTTAACACTTAAATTATATATGAAAAGAATCACAATTATAAGTTTGGTACTTATGGGCATGTTGAGCCCTGCATTAGCTCAGGAAAGAGACCTCCAGTTCTGGCGTCCCAATGACAAGCGTGGCGTTAACACTTTTGAGTCCTCAAAACTTGACACCGTTGAATATGACGGTTTGCGGGTAAGAATCGGCGGAGCCAATACCCTGCAGTTTCAGGCTCTTGATGCCAGCAACAGTGGTGCAGTTGATATTTTCGATATCGGGCCAAATTTTAACCTGGCCACATCCAACCTCGACCTGGATGTTCAACTGTACCCCGGTTTGAGAATGCACCTGAGAACCTACCTTTCCTCGCGTCACCACTCACAACCTTACGTTAAAGGCGGATACATGCAGGTTGACAGGCTTGACTTCATTCAGCCCGGTTTTATGTCTTCTTTAATGGATAATGTAACCATCAAGGTGGGGCATATGCAAATCAACTATGGCGACAATCACTTCAGAAGATCCGACAACGGACAGGCCTTGTATAACCCCTTCGTGGGCAACTATATCATGGATTCCTTTACCACCGAGGTGGGTGCCGAGGTTTATTACCAGAGCAATGGATTTATTGGTATGCTGGGTATGACCAACGGTAAACTGAACCAGAATGTGGTGCAACCTGCAGAGGGAGCTCCTCAAACCAAACCCTCTATAGTAGCCAAGCTCGGGTTTGACGATCAAGTCAGTGATGACCTTCGTTTCAGAATTACCGGTTCTATCTACCATACCGGCGAATCAGGCCGTACATACCTGTATGGAGGTGACCGTGCCGGCTCAAGGTACTATAACATCCTTACCGAGAATTCCAGCGAATTCAGGATTCCCCGTTACGACCCCGGCTTTAACAATGAGCTTACAGCTGTTATGTTAAACACCTTCGTGAAGTTTCAGGGATTGGAATTCTACGGTGTATTTGAGAATTCATCTGGAAAAGCCGCAGCCGAGACTGAAAGAAGATCTTTTAACCAGTATGGTGCCGAACTGCTTTATCGCATAGGTGCTTCTGAAAACTTTTACCTGGGTGGACGCTACAATCTTGTAAGCGGCGAAACCAATACAGGTCATGATGTTGACATCAGCAGGTTCAACTTAGGTGGCGGCTGGTTCCTTACCAAAAATGTACTTGCCAAAGCCGAATTTGTGACACAGAGTTACGATGGATTTCCTATTACAAGTGTATTTGATGAAGGAAAATTCAGCGGTTTCATGCTGGAAGCTATCATCAGTTTCTAAAATAAATATCAGCCGGCTTTAAACAGCAATGGGTAAAGCCGGTTTTTAAAACTTCTCACTATGCGTTTGCTTTTTACACTTTTCTTTTCCATTATCATTACTGCGCTTTATGCCAGTAGTGGCAAGGAAGTACTGCGATACTGGAATGTATCGGGAGCCAGTTCTCTTGAAATACATGGTACTACCAATGTAAACTCCTTTGTTTGTGTCTCGGATTACACCAAGGACAGGGACATGATTATGGAACGCTGGAATCCGGACGATGGAAAATGGGTTATCCATGGCGAGGTTTTGCTGGATGTAAAAGATTTTGATTGCAGAAACCGTATTATGAACAACGATTTTCAGCATACCCTGCAATCCGAAGTTTATCCGCAGATTAAGGTTGAATTCCTTGAGCTTAAAGAGGTAAGCACACAAGGAAAATCCAGGAAAGCCGAAGGTGTGGTGCAAATTACCCTGGCAGGAGAAACCAAAAGGTATCCTATTAGCAGTACTCTTGTTTTCCTTGATGATTATTACAGTATTCTGAAAGGAGAGCAGGTATTTCGTTTTTCTGACTTTGGACTGGAGGCACCCCAGAAAGGTTTTGGTATGGTTCGCGTGCGGGATGAAATTGCCGTACAGTTTGAGCTAATGCTTGAGCAGGTAATGCTAACCGGAAATTAACCCAATAGCAATATGGCAAGGTGAAATAGCAAACCAATTGAATAAAAAAGACCGTTGATGCTTCATACCATCAACGGTCTTTTTGTTTTTAGTTTAAACTGTAAGGTCTATCTGGCCGAAAGCCAACCGGGCAATACGTTTTCTTTAAAGTCTTTT
>SLOR01000379.1 GCA_007132395.1 Bacteroidales bacterium | reverse complement strand
TTTTTATCGCTGCGGCTGGCCATCGATATTTTCTGGGGTAAGGAGCCTTCCTATGCCAAAGTGCCCGCAGAGCCAAATATGGCGTTGATTGCCGGTCCTTTTTTCCTGGTGCTGGCCAGTTTTGTGCTGGGATTGTTTCCGGCGGCAATGGCCAATCCTCTAACCTCCATGGCTATTACAGCCATCAGTCCGGGTATGGAAGCCATCCATCTCAAGCTATGGCACGGGTTTAACCTGGTGCTGGCCCTTAGTGCACTTACCCTCATTAGTGGTTTTATAGCTTTTCGGTTTCGCAAGCAGGTTATTGTTTTTATTGATAAGATTAATTTAAAATATTTTGAGAGGGAGTTTACCCGGGTATTTTTCAGCGGTATTGATGCTTTTCTGGTGTTTACAAAGCTGAAAACCAAAACCTTGCAGCATGGGTATCATCGGTTTTATGTTATGACTCTTTTTGTGGTGGCTTCCATAATGGTGTGGGTGATGATTTGGCGGGCAGATCCTATCATGCTGGAGTTGAATTTCTCCGATATGCCCCTGAATCTCATTGCTGTGGTTGTGCTGATTATTGCTGCGGCGCTTTCTGCAGTGGTTTCCAACTCAAGGGTGATAGCACTTATTTCCATGGGGGTTATAGGTTTCGGCATTACCATTATTTTTATTGCCTACAGTGGTGTAGACCTTGCCATTACCATGATTATGGTGGAAACACTTATGGTGATACTTGCCATGGCTGTGGTTTACCACTTGCCTAAATACAAAAATTTTTCTACCACCGGAGCCCGCATGCGCGATGCACTGGTGGCTACTATGGTAGGTTCGTTCTTTATGGTGCTGGTGCTGCAGGCCGGCACTTCCACCATGGAGTCTCCCATTTCCGATTACTTTAAGGAGGCCAGCTATACACTTGCCTATGGCCGCAATATCGTGAATGTGATACTGGTAGATTTCCGCGCCCTGGATACCCTGGGGGAGATTACCGTAATATCCATTGCAGCCCTGGGGATTTATGGCATGATAAAATTTGGTAAGAAATAAATAAAGCAATTATATACAATGGAATCCATTATTCTACAAATTGCCGCCCGGCACATGCGCCCCTTGCTGATAGTACTATCACTAGTGGTGCTGTATCGCGGCCATAATGAACCCGGGGGCGGATTTATCGGGGGGTTGATGTTTGGTGCTGCCTATATACTTTATGCCATGGCATTTGGTGTGGTAAAAACCCGGGAGAGCCTGTCTTTTAATCCCATCAATCTTACCGCATTGGGGTTGCTGGTGGCATTGGTTAGCGGGCTGCCCGCCCTGTTTGTGGGAGATATATTTATGACGGGAGAGTGGTACACCTTTTTTGCACAAACCGCATTTGAGTTAAAGCTGGGTACTCCCCTTATTTTTGATGTAGGTGTGTACTTTGCCGTGGCAGGAATGCTTATGCTTGTTATGTTTTCAATTATGGAGGAATAAAATATGTTGATTTTACTTGCTGTACTTGTTGGCGTTTTATATGGGTCTGCAGTTTACCTGCTGTTGCGTCGTAATATTTTCAAACTCATACTGGGGCTGATTTTCCTGGGGCATGCCACCAACCTGCTGTTATTTGTTTCCGGAGGCCTTACCAGCGGACGACCTGCCTTTTTACGAGGCCTGGAGGGTGAAGCTGTAGGAATGTCGGACCCATTGCCGCAGGCGCTTATCCTCACGGCCATTGTTATCGGGCTCGGGGTAACAGCTTTTGCCCTTACCCTGGTTTACCGATTTTATCAAGTAACAAAAACTGTAGATTTCGACGAACTCTCTGAAAACGAATAAAAACTATGATACTGGTATTACCCATAATTTTGCCTTTGCTTTTCATGGTGGTGCTGATATTCACCCGCCGATGGCTCCTGTTTCAGCAATCTTTCAGCTTGCTGGCAAGCATTTCGCTTACGTTTGTGAGCCTTCTTATTTTGCTTGATGTATATCAAAATGGTATTATGGCAATGCAGCCTGGTTCGTGGGAGGCACCCTTCGGCATTTCTTTGGTGGCTGATACCTTTTCAGCTCTCATGATGCTTACCACTTCATTCGTGTCTGTTGTGGTAATGATTTTTTCTCCGGGGTTTCTTGATAAAGAAAGACAAAAAGCAGGCTATTATCCGCTTGCTTTCGGCTTGCTTATGGGGGTCAACGGTGCTTTTATGACCGGCGATATTTTTAACCTGTATGTGTGGTACGAGGTAATGCTTACTTCCTCTTTTGTGCTCATTGCATTGGGGGGCAGTGCTGAACAGCTTAGAGGGTCCATTAAATATGTAACCATAAACTTTGTGGCCTCCATACTTTTTGTTTCGGCCATAGGTATTCTTTACGGGCAGGCAGGCACGCTCAATATGGCCGACCTTGCTTCGAAAATGCGTACCTGGGACGACAGCAACTACATTAACGGTTCCCTTATGCTTTTCTTCATTGCTTTCAGCGTGAAGTCTGCACTGGTGCCCTTCTTTTTCTGGTTGCCCGCATCTTACCACACCCCGCCCATCGCCATCACGGCCTTGTTTGCAGGTACCCTTACCAAGGTGGGTATTTATACCATGTTCCGTTTTTACAGTTTGTTCGTGGTGTTCGATCAGCAGTTCTGGCAAATCTTTATTTTAGTTCTGGCCGGACTTACTATGTTTATCGGGGTGCTGATGGCTGCATCACAATTTGATATTAGAAAAATACTTTCTTTTCATATTATAAGCCAGGTAGGCTATATGGTTATGGGGCTGGGTATTTTCACCGTTGCAGGAATTGCCGGGGCGATTTATTTTACCATACATAACATGTTGTCTAAAACCAATACTTTCCTTGCCGGAGGATTGGTTTACCAGCGCTCGGGGAGTTACGACCTGAAATATCTGGGCGGTTTGTATAAAGCAAGCCCATTTCTTGCGTTGTTGTTTTTTATTCCGGCCATGTCCCTGGCAGGGATTCCTCCACTGCCGGGCTTTTTTGGTAAGTTTTTTCTTATTAAGGGAGGCTTTGAAGCAGAGCAATATTTCATCACAGCTGTGGCTATACTCACCGGTTTGTTTACCCTTTTCAGCATGGTGAAAATCTGGAATGAAGCCTACTGGAAAAAAGAACCCGAAGAGGTAATGGAAAAAGGAAAGGTGCATCCTTCCACCCTGATAGCTACCACGGTGCTGGCTATTGCAGTTGTTTTGCTGGGCGTTTTTGCCGGACCCGTGATGGAGGTTTGTATGGATGCCGGACAGCAGATTGTTAATCCCGAATTCTATATCAACGCAGTGCTTGGGAGATAATTAATAT
>SLOR01000335.1 GCA_007132395.1 Bacteroidales bacterium | reverse complement strand
GCTTCAACTTCCAGTTTTATGTCCTCCCTGATTTTCTTAGTGTAATCCGGTAGGATTTTATCATTAACAAAGGGGTCAGCAATCATAAAAGCCTTTTTGCCAAATCGTTTTACTTCTTCACCCAGATGCATAATAGCATCAGGCCCTTGTACGTATCTTCCCGGAAATAATGTTGTTGTAAGCATAGCTTTTGTTTTTTATGGGTTTAAATGAAAATTTCTCCTTAAAAGTCCAACAAGCAGTTTGATGGTATTGTTTTTCTGTTGTTGCCAAAACAAAACGTAGGGCTGTCATTGGCAAATCCATTTTATAAAGGCTATTGAAAGTGTAATTTCTTCTTGATTTCTCATTATTCTTCCCTGTGAAATTATTGCAAAGCATACTGTAATATGCACCCACTGTGTAAGCAGGTTTAATGAAATATGCTTACATTTATAAAAGGATTTGTCTGCAAAAGGAATATTTATTTAGGTGTAAAAGTCTTCCCTGAAGCAATTAGATGTTGGATTTAATTTTTCTTTTATGATGGAGTATAATGGTACGATGATGCAGTATTTTCACTGGTACAGCCCGGCCGATGGAAGCCTTTGGAAGCAACTGGAAGAAGAAGCACCGGCGCTGGCCCGGGCAGGAATTACGGCAGTGTGGCTGCCGCCAGCCTACAAGGGGGCTGACGGACCCAATGATGTGGGCTACGGGGTGTACGACCTGTTTGACCTGGGTGAGTTCGACCAGAAAGGTTCGGTGCGCACCAAATACGGTACCCGTGAGGAGTACCTGCGTGCCATAAAAACCGCACAAAAAGAGGGCATAGAGGTGTATGCCGATATTGTTTTCAATCACAGGCTGGGGGCCGATGAGCCCGAAGAATTTAAAGCTACTCCTTACAACCCCCATAACCGTAACGAGGCCACGGGCGAACTCCAGACCATCAAAGCCTGGTCTCACTTCTACTTCCCCGGGCGTAAAGGCAAATACTCGAAACTCTACTGGCACTGGTGGCACTTTAACGCGGCCGATTATAATGTACTGGATGAAAAGCAGGATGCCGTCTATCTTTTTGAAGGGAAAACTTTCGACGATAGTGTGGACCTTGAAAAAGGCAATTTCGACTACCTGATGGGATGCAACCTGGATATCAACAATCCGGATGTAAAGAAGGAGTTGTTTTACTGGGGTGAGTGGTACCTGGAAACCACTGGGGTGGATGGCTTTCGTTTTGATGCTGTAAAGCATGTGAATTCTGATTTCTTCCTGGAGTGGCTCAAGCATGTGCGCCACAAAAGTCATAAGAAACTTTTTGCCGTAGGCGAATACTGGTCGGGCGAAAGTGAAGCGCTTAAGCATTTTATTCAGGCGACCGACGGGCGAATGATGCTTTTCGATGTGGGGCTGCATTACAATTTTGCCGCTGCAGCAAAGCAGGGTAAGGGGTATAATTTGCGTAATGTTTTCCATAATACCCTGGTGGCAGAGCACCCTGAGCTTGCTGTAACGCTGGTGAGCAATCATGACTCACAACCTTTGCAGTCGCTGGAATCGGTAGTGGAGGCCTGGTTTAAACCTCTGGCCTATGCCCTGATTTTGCTGCGCCGCGACGGCTACCCCTGTGTCTTTGCTGCCGACTACTACGGTGCCCATTACAAGGATACGGGTAAAGACGGTAAGGAACACGAAATATGGATGGCAAAACACCAATGGCTCATAGATAAATTTCTTTATGTACGGCGGTACTTTGCCTACGGAGAGCAGCGTGATTATTTTGACCATCCCAACTGCATTGGTTGGGTACGTACCGGCAATGAAGTGCAGCCCGGCGGTATTGCCGTTATCCTCAGCAGTGGGGATGAATGCGTGAAACACATGCAAACCACTTCGCCACGGACAATCTTTACTGACATTACTGAGCATGTGGAAGAAGAAATACACACTGACGAAGAAGGGTGGGCTGAATTTCGCTGCCAGCCTGGCTCGGTATCGGTGTGGGTACCCCGGCATGAATAAGTTATAGAAGAAGGAGCTAAACGAATACCCCTCTATTATGCATAAAAAATGAAAACCCGTTTTTTGTATCTCTGGGAAAGCCTGAACAGCAGTTTCTGGTTTTTGCCCCTTTTTATTATCCTGTTGGGCATCGGAGCAGCAGCGGGCTTGGTATATCTCGATACTATGGAGTTTTATACCCCTTTAGGTCAGGTGTCTTACCTGCTGGGAGGAGGATATGAGTCGGCCCGCAGTGTTTTGTCAGTGATTGCCGGTGCCATGCTGGGGGTGGCGGGAACGGTCTTTTCCATTACTCTGGTGGCTCTTACCCTTGCTTCGTCACAGTTCGGATCCCGCCTGCTGCGAAACTTTATGTACGACAGCCTCAATCAGGTGGTGCTGGGGGTGTATGTGGCCACTTTCCTGTACTGTATTATCGTGTTGCGTACGGTAAAATCCATTAACGAGGCCGAGTTTGTGCCCAACCTTTCCGTGTTGTTTGCCCTGCTGCTGGCTGTGAGCAACATAATTTTGCTGATAGTTTTTATTCATCATATCTCTGTAAGCATACAGGCCGACCACGTAATTGCCGATGTGGATGAAAAGCTGGAAAAAAGCCTTATAAAACTCTTCCCTGAAGAACTGGGTGAGGAAGACCCTAATAAAGACCACAAGGAATTGTGGAATACATTAAAAGGAAAGCTTACAGAGAAAACATCCGTTAGTAGTGATTATAAAGGATACCTGCAAGCTGTTGATAATGATGGTTTGATGGAGCTGGCGAAGCAATATGATTTGTTGCTGGAAATACGATTCCGACCCGGCGAATTCCTGGTAGCGGATATGGAAATTGCCTCAGTTTACAGCAAAAATGCTATTGAAGGTAAAGTTATAAAAAAATTATGTGGTGCATTTATACTTGGTAAAGTGCGCACACCTACGCAGGATGCTGAGTTTGCTATTCACCAGCTTGTGGAGATTGCAGCCCGCGCTCTGTCGCCCGGTATCAACGACCCCTATACTGCCATTACCTGCGTCGACAGACTTTGTGCATCTATGTGTTACCTTACCAAAGCTCACTTTCCCTCTGCCTATCGATATGATGATAATGAGCAGCTCCGCATCGTTGCCAAGCCTGTTGATTTTGCAGGAATGATGGATGCAGCCTTCAATCAGATTCGACAATTTGGCAAGGGTAGCCCCGCCGTGCTGATTCGCCTGATGGAAGTCCTGGTAATAATAAACGGTTTTGCCAGGGGAAAAGCCCAGAAAGATACCGTGCTACGCCATGCTCAAATGGTGCTGAATACGGCAGAAGAGGCTTTTACCGAAAAGAATGACCTGGGTGATATGAAAGAAAGATTCCAGTCCATGCAAAAAGTCTGAAAAAAGACCTTTGTTATACCGGAGCGATTTGAAAAATTATTGTTGAATCCAAAACCCCTAAATTATGCATTCTGTTAAACCCGAAGACTTTATTGTTACCAATCAGGTAAACCTTGCGGAGATTCCCACCCGCATGGAGACTGATGCTAAAAAAAAGGAAAAGAAAAAAGCCCTGAAAAAGGTGGGCAAAAAGCTCAGCAAAATGCAGGATGTAATGTATGCCCACAATCGCTATGGTGTGTTGGTAGTGATACAGGGTATGGATACCTCGGGCAAGGACAGTCTGATTCGTGAGACTTTCAGCAAGTTTAACGCCAGGGGAGTGGTGGTACACAGCTTCAAGACTCCCACACAACGTGAGCTGCAGTACGATTATCTGTGGCGCCATTATGTGGCTCTTCCGCAAAAAGGCAAATACGCAATTTTTAACCGAAGCCATTACGAAAATGTGCTGGTTACCAGGGTAAATCCCCAATTTCTGCTCTATGAAAATATACCAGGCATTGAGCAGGTGGAGGATATTCCGGCCGACTTCTGGGACAAGCGCTTCAATCAGATTCGCAACTTCGAAAAACATATCACACAAAACGGAACCATTGTTTTCAAGTTTTTTCTGCATCTGAGTAAGGAGGAGCAACGCAAAAGACTGCTGCGACGACTGGAAAAGGAAAAAAAGAACTGGAAATTCACCCCCAGCGACCTGAGCGAAAGAAAACTGTGGGACGAATATTGGAACTACTATCAGCAGGCCATCAATAACACCTCACTGCCTTTTGCTCCCTGGTACATTGTGCCGGCCGACGACAAACAGGAAGCCCGCTTCATTGTGGCAAAAATCATTTACGAGGAAATGAAGAAATACACCGATATAAAAGAACCCGAACTTGACCCGTCCATCAAGGAAAATATTGATAAGTATAAAGCAAAACTAGGGGCAGGCGAGTTATAAAGAAGCCGCGAGCCAACCAAATGTTGTCTCAGGCAACCATCGATGTAGCTGAAGCGCCAGCAAAAGCATATTTATGTAATCAAAAAAACGTTTAAATGGCTTTAAACATTAGCTAAAATATTGATTAGCTTTTGTGTTTTTTGTATCTTAATGGATTGATTTGGTTCTGATTTATAATTTACAAACCATTAAAAAGATTTTGTTATGGAAAATACAGAAGCGATTATTAGCAATTACCGAAAACTGGAAGATATTAAAAATACCACCGAAAGCCTTATGGGGAAAATAGGCCAACTCCAGGTGGACCTTTTTAATAATCCCGACAAAGAGCTTGAAAAATTTCTCAATGAAATCAATAATGACCTGGATGCCACCTTTCAAAAAATTGAGGAAGTAGTAATTGACTACGAAAAAAATAAAGTAGCTCCGGCCCGCGGTGAGTAGGTCTGGAAATAAGTAAGGAAAAGTTGGATATAATGGGGGATTTGCTTGTTGCAAATGTCAGGCATGGTTTGTTTCTGCCCTTAGGAATTGATTCAGCATATATGCAAATTCAGGGGTACGCAAATATCCAAAAGATTTGTGGGGGTTATGCTTAGCGTTATGATTGTGATAGTCGTTGGCAACATTGAAGTCTCTGGGCTTTATTCCATGTTTGTTAAATTTATAGCGGAGTGAAAGCCTGTAGTTCAAGGTGATTTTATCCAACACATCGGCATAGTTGAACCAGTTTCCATAAATGCCTGCGGGGGTTCTCATTTCTTTTTTTCCACTGGGGCTGGATTTGTATTGTGCTGCAATTTTACTGACGGCCAGGGGCAGTCCTAGGGGAGAACCCATGGTAACCAATGTATGAATTTTTGATTCCGGCGCAAGGAAGCCTATTACGTCGAAAGCAATAATAGAGCCCATACTATGGGCAATAAGAAGTATTTCGTCATCTTTATATTTTTCCAGAACCCCGGCAAGTCTTTGCTTTATAAGTTCTTTCTGTTGGCATTTTTGCGGGGTTTCACTTTCACATTCATCGGTATAGTATATGTCAAGGTCGCGAAAATATCTGCTTATGATATAATCGGGAATGAAGCTGTATTTTAGGGTGAAATCTTCATCAAGAAAAACTGAATTAAGCTTCTTGCCTGCAAATCTCAGAATACTTTTCAGAAACCTGTATTGTTTGCGCTGATAACCTTCAGTGGCATGTGTATATTTTTCGTCAACGTAATAAGGGTTATGCGGGTCCGTAATGGAGGGGTCAAACGGAGTTGGGTACAAAATGTCTGCCCAGTAAACCATTTCGAAGTGAGGCAGTTCTGTTGCATATCCCTCCCTGTCAAGCCCCTCCTGGATGGAAAGACGCCACCACTGCGTGAGGGTGTCTTTATCAGGCTTGTTTCCCAGGCCGTGAATGCCTAATATTATTCGCGCCATACTAATGTTTTTTTACATCCCCTTTAACTGTTTCTGCATCCATGATGCTCTGTCTGTAGCAATACTTTGTGCCCCATTGCGCAAAAACTTTGCGGCCCTTCGGGGTTTGTTAATGGTCCAAATATAGACGGGAATATTGTGTTCTGAGAATTTTTGGATGACGTTTTTTGTAATAAGGCAGCTGTCTTCCATATTTACCCCTTCAATGCCTTTTCCCCGGAGTCTTTCAATGATTGCCCCGGGGAAGCGGCCACGAAGAAATAATCCCCATATAGCCCATGCATCCAGCAACCACAGCATTTTATGATGAGGCATCAATTGCCTGGAACGAATCAATGTTTTCCAGTTGAAGGCTATGATTTTAACCTGTTCTTTGCGCAAATGACTCTGCGCAAGATATTGGCTGAGCCGCTCCGGCAAATTTTCATTACCCTTTAGGTCTAAAACCAGCGTCCCGCCTTTAGGGACACTATCCAGGATTTCCTTTAATCCCGGTATTGGCTCTCCCATGTATTTTTCTCCCTTCCACGAGCCCGCGTCAAGTTTCTTCAACGCATCCAGTTTTGCTTTTTTTACCGTTAGATTTTTTCCTGTGGTTCTTTTCGTGTTATTGTCATGTATTACGCAAATTTCATTGTCACCGGACATGCGTACATCCACCTCAACAATTTGGGCTCCCTTTTGCCATGCCAGCTTCACAGATGCCAGGGTGTTTTCCGGTGCGTCATACGATTCGCCGCGGTGGGCTATCAGTGAAGTAGGGTGAAGGTGCATTTTTCAGGGTTTTTTGTCAGATTGTGTGCTGGTTTTAAAAATTACGTAAGGTTAAGGTTGAGGAATTTGTTATGTTATTTAGTGTTTGTTAAAAGACATACGCCTGCGTTTTTAAACAGCTCTTTGAGATCCAACTTTTCTTTTACTACATGAGATGACCCATCGAGCAGATGCATCCAGTTTACTGGGGCGTTATCAGGAATCACAACATGGGTATCCTCCCAGTTAACTTCCGACAGGTATTCCCCCTTGGGTTTCTGAGACAGGGCACCGGTAATCAAAGGAACCACAACGATCACCCAATCATTCTGATGCCTGCGTGCATATGCCATG
Source organism: Bacteroidales bacterium (assembly GCA_007132395.1). Lineage (GTDB taxonomy): Bacteria > Bacteroidota > Bacteroidia > Bacteroidales > UBA7960 > SKVR01. The sequence continues at coordinate 5,751 of SLOR01000335.1, read as the reverse complement.
GCATGTCGGGCAAATTCTCCTTTTACTTCCAGCGGGATATACTCCCCATTGGCAAATAATTCAGGTTGTTGCTTTCGGAGACTGAGTAATATATGCGTCAGCCAAAGCTTAATACGTCCGTCAAAAGGATTGCTGCTGAGCTGCTGCATCAGTGCCGCAGAATCTTTCCTGGATTGACTGATAAGCTGCTTTAGCATAGTTTTGCGCGCTTCGTAATCCACGGGCTGCCGATTGTCAGGGTCCACCAGGGTAAGATCCCACCATTCGGTACCCTGATAAATATCGGGTACTCCGGGGGCTGTGCCCTTCAGGCTAAGCTGTGTAAGAGAATTTGTAACACCCCGCCAGGCGATTTTCTGCTGAAAAGGCAGGAAGGCATTTAAAAAGTCATGATCAGAATGGAGGATATTTCGGGTAAAATCGCAGATAGCATTTTCGTACACTTCGTCGGGGTCGCGCCAGCTTACTTTGCGTTTGGCTTCTCTGAGTGCTTTTACCAGATACTGGTCAATGCGTTGCAGGTATTCTTCGTCGGCCTTACCCTCTGAGGGAAAGGTGCCCAACAGGGTTTGATAGATGAAATATTCCACACTCAAAGAAGGTTCCAGCAGGCCTGAATCCAGGCGTGTTTTCTTTTTCTGATTCATGCGCATCCATTTTCTCACGTGGGTATCCCATTCATCGGCCAGCTCACTCACCACGTTGAGCCGGGCTCGCACGTCTTCACCACGCTTGGTGTCGTGGGTAGATGTGGTATTCATGGTAAGGGGCCAGTTCTGCTGCCGCTGCAACATCTGCTGATGAAACTCTTCACTGCTGATACCCTTGGCATTGATGGCATCGCCCACTTCGTTATGGGCAATAAAACAATTGTACTGATACATGGAGGTGTCTTCCACCCCTTTTGCCATAAGGGGGCCGGTAAACTGCATCAGGCGGGTAAAAAACTGTTCCAGCTTCCGGTTTTGTTCCTCCGACTTATCTTCTTTAGAAAGTAAAATGGCAGCCAGTACATTCAGTGCATCTTCAAGGGCAGGATTTCTGCTGCGGGCCCTGGCGAAAATCTCTTCCACGGTGGCCCGGTTATGATTCCTCAGGGGGAACCTGCGCGGATATAGCCTGTATACGGGGCAGGCCAGCATGAACTCCCCTATGGCTTCCTTGATTTCTTCCTGCGATATTTTTTCCTTCCCAAAGTCAAGAAAATCAAGGCGGTTGAAATATGTTACAATATTATCCCATTCGCCATGCATACGGGTGGTAAGTATCATTTTTTTATTCTGGTAAATCAGGTCAGCGGGATGAATTTCAAGCTGTGTAACCTCTTTGTAAAGGGTGTGCAATTTTTTATACCCTTTCATGTCGGTAAGAAGATTGTTGACCGTTGCCAGAAAATCGTAACCTGTATTTCCCTGTATGGGCCAGAAGTCAGGAAACTCCTCATCATGTTCAAGGATTTTCTCGGCCACAATATAGGTGTCTTTTCCTGAAAGTTTTCGAAGGTTTTCCAGGTAGCCGTTAGGGTCGTTGAGCCCGTCAATATGGTCGATGCGCAGCCCGTTGAAGCACCCTTTTTGTAGCATTTCGGCAATGAAGCTGTGGTATTTTGCAAAAACAGCAGGGCTCTCCATTTTTGTGCAAATCAAGCCGTTCACTGTAAAAAACCTGCGGAAGTTTATGCTTCTCTCGGTTTCCTGCCAGTGGCATAAACGGTAATATTGCGATTGGATTACATCTTGCAGCAAATGCACGTTAGCATTATAAGTGCGGATAATTTTGTGAATAAATCGACAGAAAAGCTCTTCCTTTTCGTAGAGGTTTTGAACTACGGCTTTAAAGGGATTCCAGCGTAGGTAATAAAACTGCGAAATGTCGTGTTTCCGATTTTCTTTGAGTTGATTCCACATATCCGCAAAAGCTCCGGGGGCATCGGGTATTTCTGCTTCTATGATTTTGCTAAAGGAATCAAAGTTTATCGGGTATTGATTGTCGAAATAGGTGATGCAGAAATTTCCATTACACCATCCCATCTTCACTTCACCGTTACTGACGGCTTGCTCCAACGTACTGCCCAGAAAGGGTACCATCAATGGCTTTTCCCGGGAAGCTACCCCGGGCTCCAGGTCGAAAAAGCCAATATATTCACTGTTGCTGCCTTTTTCCAATACATCCATCAGCCATGCATTATTTTGGTGAAAAGCCATATGATTGGGAACAATATCCTGTAGCCAGCCCAGGTTGTAATTTTGAAGTCTGCTGCAAACTTTCAAAAAATCATCTTTGTCTGTTACCTCCGGGTTGAAAAGCAGCGGATTGATAATATCATACCCGTGGGCACTGCCGGGTGTGGCCTGAAAAATGGGCGAAGCATACACAGTGCCTGAGCCAAGCATCCCCAGATATTCGATGATTCTGTCTAAATCAGGAATGCGGAAATCTTTATTAAACTGTATGCGGTAGGTGCTTATGGGGTTATACATGGTTTTTCTTTAAAATAAATATTTGCTTCCAATTGGGCAATCCGGTACCTCTAACGAATTTTTCTCAGCTTCACCAGGGCGAAGTCCCAGGGTTTCAGGAGGATTTGGTATCCCCCTGCAACGTTCTCGATAATGGCGGATTCATCGTGAACATCTCCACCCCATTGTTCATGCCCCGAGTAGATAAGCAATTCTGCCGTGGTATTCATAGCATCAGGGATTTTTACAGGACAATCTTTATCAGAAAAGTTCATGCATGCCACGAGGTTTTCGGTTTCTGTTTTTCGGGAAAGGAAAATGACTTGTTCTTTGCAGGCTGCTTGGGCGAAAATATTTTCGCGATTTCTGGCATGTATGAGTGGCTCCTGTTTCCTCAGGGCTATCAATCGACTGTAAAAGCTGTGCATCCTGGCCTTTTGGCTGATATCCTCAAAATCCCATTTCAGTTTGGATTGCAGGAAGGTTTTTTCTGTGCCGGGGTTGGGCGGCTCGACGTCTTTAATGAAATCGCGAAACTCACGTTTACGTCCTTTTCTCACCTGCTCCAGCAGGTGCTTGTCGCCATGGCTTACAAAATATAGAAATGGGGAATCCTCTGCATATTCTTCCCCCATAAACAGCATAGGAACAAAGGGGCTTGCCAACATGGCCCCGGCTGCCAGCTTAAGAGCCGGGAAGCTTACAAGCTTACTTAGCCGATCGCCAAGCATGCGGTTGCCGGTTTGGTCATGGTTCTGGGTAAATATCACGAACTTTTCTCCGGGCTGATTTGCCGTTGGAGTGCCGAATATCTTTTTCCTGTGGGGGCTGTAGTTGCCATCATACACGTAGGCATGATTGAAAGATTTTACCATCTGCTGAAGGCTCCCAAAGTCGGCGTAATATCCTTTTTTTTCTCCGGTGAGCAGTGCATGCAGGGCGTGGTGCCATTCGTCGCACCACTGGGCATCCAGTCCGTACCCGTCCTTTTGCAATGGATTGATGTAGCGGGTATCGTTCAGGTCGCACTCTGCGATAAGGAAGTGGCGGGCATCTTTCTGATTATTGAGCTTTTCGACATGTTCGCTGAGTTCGCGTAAAAAATGCCTGGGGCTAAAATCTTTTATGGCATGCACGGCATCGAGCCTGAGGCCGTCCACGTGGAAATCGCGCATCCACATCAGTGCATTTTCAAGGAAATAGTGCCGTACTCCGTCGCACCATGCATCATCGAAATTGATGGCTTTGCCCCAGGGAGTTGTGTATTTCCCGGTGAAATAGGGTCCGTAGCTCCCAAGATAGTTGCCCTCGGGACCAAGGTGGTTGTATACCACATCCAGGATTACGGCAATGCCCTTGTCATGACAGGCCTTTACAAGCTTAGCAAACTCTTGCGGCCCGCCGTAGGATTGCTGCACGGCAAAGGGAAACACACCGTCGTAACCCCAGTTGCGGCTGCCGGGGAAAGAAGCCACGGGCATAATTTTTACCGCATTGATGCCTAAGTCTTTCAGGTAGTCGAGCTTTTGCGCCATGGCCGTGAAAGTGCCCTCAGGGGTAAAAGTGCCCACATGCAGTTCATAGATAATGAGCTCATTAAGGGGTATTCCTTTCCAGTCGGGGTTGTGAATTTTTCGTATTTCATTCAAATCCACGCATTCCGAATGATTATGCACTCCCAGGGGTTGAGCCAGCGAGGCAGGATCGGGGAAAAGATTTTTATTATTGATATTCAAAAGGTACCGATCGCCGGGCTGTAGCCCGGGGCATGATGCCTGCCAGTAGCCGTATTGCATTTTTGTCAGGGGAATACTTCCCTTTCCCTCCACCTCCATGGTAAGTCTTCGTGCATGGGGCGCCCACACCTGTATAGTGGCTGCATTTTCGCCGTGAAAATTCACGCCGAGGTTTCGCTTCCCGGTAAGGACTGTATTCATAATGCCTTTGTTTTTTGCATTTAAAGTCTTTTGTTTCTCAGCAGAACCACCGAGCGACCTTTTATCGGCACTTCTTCGGCAGCCGTAAAAATCTTATAATCCTTGTTATAAAATTTTCCGCTATGGGTATCCAATATCAATCTCCAGGGAGTACCCCATTCTTTTCCCGGCAATCGAAACACAGCTGGGTCGTGGTGGGTATTAAAGATTACATAAAAGTTGTCGTCTTTTATCTCTTTGCCATCATGGGTGCGACCGGAAAAGCCGTCGCCTGAAAGATACACACCGATGGAGCGGGTAAGGTCGCTGTCCCACTCGGCAACGGTCATGATATTGCCATCGGGCAGAAACCATTCAATATCCTTTACCCCGCATCCATTGATAGGCTTGTACTTGAACCATTGCAGACGGGTGAAAACATGATGATTAAGCCTGAGGTTAATGAGGAAAGAGGTGAACTCTCTGAGTTCTTGATCCATATTGTCCCAGTCGAGCCAGGAGATTTCGTTATCCTGGCAATAGGGGTTGTTGTTGCCGTTCTGCGTACGTCCGGCTTCATCGCCGGCTACAAGCATAGGGATTCCCTGCGACAGGAAAAGCGTGGAAAGGAAATTACGGATTTGTTTCTTACGTAACTGCACAATGCCGGGGTCGTCGGTATGGCCCTCCACACCGCAGTTCCATGAGCTGTTGTGGCTCTCACCATCACGGTTGTTTTCGCCGTTTGCTTCATTGTGTTTGTGGTTGTAAGAAACCAGGTCGCGCAGGGTAAAACCATCGTGAGCTGTGATAAAGTTGATACTGGCCACAGGTCGTCTCCAGTCGTCGTAGTAAAGGTCGGAGCTACCGGTAAATCGCCAGGCAAATTTCCCCACTTTTCTCTCTCCCCTCCAGAAGTCGCGCATCACGTCGCGGTACCTTCCGTTCCATTCCAGCCAGCCTTGCGGGAAGTTGCCCACCTGGTAACCGTTTTCTCCGATATCCCAGGGTTCGGCAATAAGTTTTACCTGCGAGAGGACGGGATCCTGATGCAGCACATCGAAGAAAGAACCCCACTTGTCCACATCGCTAAATTCCCTTGCCAGTGCCGAGGCCAGGTCGAACCGAAAGCCATCTACATGCATCTCGGTAACCCAGTAGCGCAGGCTGTCCATTATCAAACGCAAGATGGTGGGATGCACCGTATTAAGGGTGTTGCCCGTACCGGTATAGTCCATGTAGAAGCGTTTGTCCTTTTCGGTGAGCCGATAGTAGGCCGCGTTATCAATCCCCCGGAAACAAAGGGTTGGCCCCATTTCGTTGCCTTCGCCGGTATGATTGTACACCACATCAAGAATCACTTCAATGCCTGCCTC
>SLOR01000244.1 GCA_007132395.1 Bacteroidales bacterium | reverse complement strand
AGTAACGCCCGGCCATAACGGTGCTGCACCTCCTTTTTAAAAAGAAGCTAAAAGAAATACAGCCCGCTACTGATTGCATCAACAATCAGCAACCGGGCATGGGCATAGCCATATAAACCTTATGAAGAAAGCTATTAGAGGGAAAAGGCACTGCATGAAATTGCGTGCTTTGCGATAAAACCTTAAGGAAAGAAGTGAAGTTAGAAAAACAATACATTGTAAAAAAAATTTGTTTATAAATCCTTGAATTAAGGCAGGTTTTGGCACCTTCCCCCGGGAGGGTGGGTTGCCAGAGCATCACAGAGCCTGTTCTCTCCGCTCTTCTTTATAAACTTTTCTGTCAAAGAAAGTGTGCCGCGAATTGCTAAGCAGTGCAAAAGTAAAATTATTTTTTTAAAACAAGCATTTAATGAGCAAAAAATTAATCCAGCATTTCATAAGTCCCCATAGTAACAGGGTTATCAAGGTTCTTAAGTATTCTCTCCAGCATGATCCCTTCGCGGGTATCATAATTATGCCCGAAGGTGGCCCTTACCCCATAGGAAATAAACTGAACGGCACGATCCAGGGCAATGGGAAGACTGTCGCCCTGCAATAGAGCTCCTGTAACCACACTGGTAAATGAATCGCCTGTGCCGGGGTAGTTGGCCGGCAGGTAATGACAGGATACCTTCCAGAATCGCTGCGTAAGGGCTTCATAGGCCACTACTGAAGTGATTTTCTTATGGAGCAACTCCGGCACACTTGTAATAATTACGGTAGAAGGTCCTTTATCTGACAATCGCACCAGCCATTCTTTAATGGTCTGGATGTCAACATTTGGGTCGTAGGGTTCATCCAGCAGCAGGGCAGCTTCTGTAAGGTTGGGGGTGATGATATCGGCTTTTGTTATCAGGCGCTTCATCTCCTGCACCAGATCATCTCCCAGTGATTCGTAAGTGCTGCCGTTGTCGCCCATTACCGGGTCAACCACTACCATTAGTCCTTTTTTATAAAAAGTTTCAATGAGCCGTACCACAATTTCTACCTGTGCCGCGGAAGCCAGATAACCGCTATAGATGGCATCAAAATCTATTTCCAGCTTTTGCCAGTGATTAATAAAAGGCTGTAGGTGCTCGGTAAGATCAACCTTATAAAAATTTTCATATTGCGTGTGAGTGGACAGCACCGCGGTAGGCAAGGGGCACACCTGTACTCCCATGGAAGAAAGAATGGGGATTACAGAAGTGAGTGAAACCCGGCCAATGCCAGATAAGTCGTGGATAGCCGCTAATTTTTTGATGTGGTTCTGATGCATGACTAAAAAATGGGTGGTTTGGGATTTGGTGAACGGTAGAAGTAATTTCTCAAGAGTAGTTAGTAATACAGGTCAAATCTAAGCTTTTACAGCTTACTATACAATATGAAGCAAAAGAATTTAGTTATCGTTTGACTGTGTCTTCAGCCAATAGTTTTCCGGAATAAAAAAAACCAGGCACATTTAGTTTTCCGATTTCAAACAATTGGTACTTTCACATGTTAAGCCCCCAAAAGAAGTCCATGGGCTTCATGTAAAAGACTACAAGTGGGATGGATAACAGCCAATCAATAAATGTTTATATAAAAGAGGCAATCCTGAATATGAAAAACAAAATTTAACATTTTAAACCTTGACATTTTTTTCTTGGTTATTATATAAAAAAAATTACTTTTGCAAAAAATAAACACCACGTAATATGTACTGGACTTTAGAATTGGCATCAAAACTGGAAGACGCTCCCTGGCCTGCAACCAAGGATGAGCTTATTGACTACGCGTTGCGCTCGGGAGCTCCCATGGAAGTGATTGAAAACCTTCAGGAAATAGAAGATGAAGGGGATGTGTATGATAGTATTGAAGACATTTGGCCAGACTATCCTACCAAAGATGATTTCTTCTTCCATGAAGATGAATATTAAGAAATAAACAGAGCCGGCTAGTCTGCCGGCTTTTTTCTTCCATGAAATAATCCTGCTTTTTTCTTATTTTGCGTAATTGGCTTACCTTTGCGATTGCCAGCTAAGGCAATACCCTGATTTGTTGAAACGGTAATCCTCTTTCTCCCTGATTCAGGCTGGTCGTGCAACAAATTACACAGAAGATTAAAGAATCAAACCATTAAGTACACATATACACAACATGCTTGGTATTTTTAAAACATTCTTCGGCGATAAAGCCGCTCGCGACCTCAAAGAGGTTATGCCCCTTGTGAAACTTGTTCACCAGGAATATGAAATCATAAAGAAACTTGATAATGATGCCTTGCGTAGCAAAACCCGTGAATTCAAAGACAGAATTGCGGAGTATGTTGAGCAGGAAAACCAGCAGATTGAGCAGCTCAAGATAAAAGGAGAAGACTATGAGCTGGATATGGATGAGAAAGAAAGGATTTACAACCAGGTTGATGAGCTGGAGAAAGTCCGGTATCAGAAAATTGAGGAAATCCTACTGGAAGTTCTTCCCCAGGCATTCGCTGTAGTAAAAGAAACCGCCAGGCGGTTTAAGGAAGATCAAATTATAGAGGTTACTGCTCAAGACTTCGATCGCAACCTTGCTGCAGTACGCAATAATATAGAGATCAAAGGCGATAAGGCCTACTACAGTAATAAGTGGATAGCCGGGGGTAATGAAATTACCTGGGATATGGTGCATTACGATGTACAGCTTATCGGGGGTGTCCACCTGCACAAGGGAAAAATTGCCGAGATGGCTACAGGTGAAGGTAAAACCCTGGTAGCTACCCTGCCCGTTTATCTCAATGCCCTTTCGGGATTGGGAGTGCATATTGTTACTGTAAACGATTACCTGGCCAAGCGTGACTCCGAGTGGATGGGAATGCTTTTTGAATTCCACGGGCTTAAAGTGGATTGTATCGACAAGCACGACCCCAACTCTGAGGAAAGACGTCAGGCATACCTTGCTGATATTACCTATGGTACCAACAATGAATTTGGTTTCGATTACCTGCGCGACAACATGGCCCGCAACCCCAAAGAACTGGTACAGCGAAAGCATAACTATTCTATCGTGGATGAGGTTGACTCCGTATTGATTGATGATGCCCGTACTCCGTTGATTATCTCAGGACCGACGCCACAGGGTGAGAAGCATGAATTTCATGAAATGAAGCCCAAAGTAGAGAAGTTGGTATCTGCCCAAAGAGCATTGGTTACCAATTTGCTTTCGGAAGCTAAAAAATTACTCAAAGACGGAGAAAAGGGCGATGAGAAAAAAGGAGGAGAACTTCTTTTGCGTTGCTACAGAGGATTGCCGAAAAATAAAGCACTTATCAAGTTT
>SLOR01000262.1 GCA_007132395.1 Bacteroidales bacterium | reverse complement strand
TACTGTTTACCTGGTTTTCTTTGCACTTGAGGCCACATCGGTGCTGGGAGTAAAAGACGGGTTTACCTTGCTTGCACTGGGCAGCCTGGGCATCGTTGCACCGGTGCCCGGCGGGGTAGGCACCTACCATTTTATCGTTATTACCACCCTTACCGAGCTTTTCGGGCTGGCTCCCGAACCCTCTACCTCCTACGCTTACATTGCCCATGCAGCGCAAATTATCATGATTCTCTTTGTAGGAGGATTTTCATGGTTTATGCTTTCTCTCAGTGTTAAGAAAAAAGAGGCCATGCAAGAAGACGAAGGATTAAACAAGACTGAGAATATTCACACCAATGCTTTATGACCATGAACTATTCCCATATTATCGACCAAAAAATCACAGAGAGGGAAAAGCTGCCCCAAAAGCTTGCCTACTGGAGATTTCTCGGATATAAAATCGTATTTACCAACGGATGTTTTGATATCCTTCACCTGGGCCATGCCGACTATCTCTCCAAAGCAGCTGCCCACGGCCATATCCTTGTTGTTGGCCTCAACACTGATGCTTCCGTAAGGAAAATCAAGGGACCGCAAAGACCCGTCAACAATGAAATTGCCCGGGCCAGAATGCTGGCTTCGTTGATGTATGTTTCGGCAGTGGTGCTCTTTGATGAAGACACCCCCTATGAACTCATTAAAACCATTCAGCCGGATGTACTGGTAAAAGGCAGCGACTACAATGTTGAAGACATCGTGGGCTACGATATTGTAAAAGCCAAAGGGGGCCAAGTGGTTACCATCGATTTTCTTGAGGGCTACTCTACCACCAACATCATCAATCAATTAAAAAGCTGAAATTCTTCACTGGTTTCTGAATGGTAAAGAAGCGGGATTAATGCATCCGCAACTCTCTTCTGATGCCCGTCATATCCTCCCATGGCTGTCTGAACAAGGGTTCTGCAACAGGCATACCCTTAGTAATTCCCATTTCAATAAAAGCCAGTGCCTGCTGAAGTGAACTCTCATCGGGGTCGCCGAACATCCTTGACAAATCATCGGGTGCAGGAACATCCACGGGCAATCCATCGAAATATTCCCCTTCATCATTGGCGTTATAGAGTGCAAAAGTAATGGGTGCCAGGGCATAGATTTCCTTGAAGTTAAAGACATTGGACCCCATGGGCTTTCCATAAGTATTATCGCCCACGATATGCACATCCATAAAAGGGCGGAGGCTGTTAATGACCAGCTCGCTGGCAGAAGCTGTAGCACGGGTGCCAATGGTGATGAGGCGGTTTAACTGAAGGTCGGTATCTTTCGAGATAAACTCCTCCACCCTGTTGTATTGCTCGCCTTTATTGCTATTGTAACGGTATTTGGCAAAAGTCTCTCCGGCCAGTGAGGGCCCGCCAATCATGCTGGTTAGGTGGATGGCAGTTGCCACTGATCCTCCGCCATTATAGCGCATGTCGAGGATGAGTTCATCAATGCCTGCCAGAGAAAATTCAGCAAACACACCCTGAAGCTCCTCAACCGTGGGTGTGGTAAAACCCTGAAGAACCATATAACCCACCTTTATGCCACTACGTTCAATAACCTCATGGTGCAATACCGTATTCATTACCAGTTCTTTTTTCTGCAGGGTAATATCCTCGATTTCTCCTTCCGGGGTTCTGAAGCGAAATGTATTACTTACCCCCACCTCATTGGCGCCCAGCATCTGGTTTACGTTCATACCGGGATTTACAGCCACACCATTCACCGCTTCAATTATCCAGCTTCGCCGCACTCCTGCTTCGTACATGTCAACGGTGTTGAAGATGTAGGCAATCCGCAGCTTTCCTGCGCTGTCGAACTTGGACCCAAATCCATATCCCACCACCCTGGAATCCTGGAAATAGGCAAGAAAATCCTGATAGTCCATGATATAACTCCAGCGATCCAGCTCACGATAGCGCACCGCTTCCAGCACATCGAAGATAGAATTGTAGGAAGATGGGTTGATAGCGGGAATTTCATCCGTCCAGAAGTACCATTCTTTCATGAAGTCGTAGTATAGCTCATTGTCCTCGTTATAGGGTTCTTCTTCTTCCTTTTTACAAGAGGCGAAAGGCAAAGCAAATAGTACGATTAGAATTATTAGAATTCGAAAGGGCATGAGGGCTTTGGATATCATTGTGCAGAGGTTTAGGTTTTAAGTGTATAAACTGAAATATTCCTGAAATTGTTGCGGAGGAAATGGAATTTGGCTGTCAAATTTATCCTTTTTTGGGTTTATTTGCAGAAAACCATTGCAAGGCTTCTTTAATGGCCTTGTCAACAGAAGAAAAACTAATTCCCAATTGAGCTTTTGCCCGGGCAGAGGAATAAGCAGGGTCTTCACACAGTATTTTCATATTTACGGAAGACAATTCAGTAGCAACACCCACAGCCCTGAAAGCATCGCCCAGATGGCCGGTAAAAATCAGTAACCAGCGCGGGATTACAAGGATGGGTTTCCTCCGGCCTGTTATCCTGTTGAGTTTTTGAAAAAAGGTACGGTAGCTAAGGTTCTCATCGGCAAACAACCATTCGTTGCCGCTTGTTCCCTTTTCCAGTGCCAGGCAAATGCCCCGGGCCACATCTCTAACATGCACGAAACTTTTTCCACCCGGCGGACAAAACACAACAGGATATTTCTGATACATGAGGATAATTTCTCCTGAACTGGGCTTGCTGTCCCAGGGCCCGAGCATAAAACCCGGATGAACGGACAAATAACGAACGTGAGGAAATTGTCGGGAAACTTCATTAAATACCTGGCGGGCTTGTATTTTACTTTGGGCATACAGGGATTTATCAAAAGGATGCCGGGGAGGTGCTGTTTCATCGGCAGGACTTAGGCGTGAGCCATGGCCAAAAACATTGGCGGAACCCACCCATAGCATAGCTTCACAGCCATGTTCAGCACAAGCCCGGGCCAGTTTTTCCACCACCTCCACATTCACTTCAGCATACTCTTCATACCGCAGCAGGTTTTGGGACGTAACGGCTGCAGTATGTACAACAAAGTTGCATGATTGCAGCGCCGCGTTCAGATGGGTTTGTCTGGTTATTTCTCCTTCAAACAACTCAAGGTTTGGATGTTCGGGTCCCAGCCATGAGTTTCTTCGCCGCAGCATTCCCCTCACAGAATAGCCGTGATCCAGCAGCTCAATGATGGTGTTGGTACCCAGCAAACTATTGGCACCGGTAACCAGAACACGTTTATTTGCGTTGGAGTTTTTCATCCAGGAGTTCTTTTTTCACAGCACGAGCAACCATCGGCATCACAAAGCTTGAGGGTAGTTTGGTCAT
>SLOR01000209.1 GCA_007132395.1 Bacteroidales bacterium | reverse complement strand
CCGAGTGGTCGAAGGCGCACGCCTGGAAAGTGTGTATACCTCACAAGGGTATCGAGGGTTCGAATCCCTCTCTCTCCGCCAGCACATTTAAAAAGCAATTCTCTAAATAATTAACAATTTGCAATAATTAATTACAGTCAAAACAAAACCAATAGAATCTACTATGAAAAAGTTATTCGTCTATTTGACCATAGCAGGGATGCTGACTTTCGGGCTTAATGCCAAAGTACACGCTCAAGAAGAGGCACAAGAGCCTGAAACCGAAATCACAGAAACCACACAAGCGGAAGAAGAAGTTTCTCCAGCCGACGCCATGTTTGCACAGGAGGTTGATGAAGATGCAGAAGATCAAACTTTCCACTACATTTTGAAAGAAAAGTTTATTGAAGGGGGTGCTTCCTTTATGGGTATCGTACTTCTTACTTTAATTCTTGGTCTTGCATTGTGCATTGAAAGGATTATTTATCTGAACCTTGCTTCTACCAACACCACTAAGCTTCTCAACGATGTAGAAGAAGCCCTGAAAACAGGCGGTGTAGATGCAGCCAAAGAACTGTGCAAAAACACTCGTGGCCCCGTAGCCAGCATTTTCTACCAGGCGCTTGACCGCTACAACGAAGGTATGGAAGTGGTTGAAAAATCCGTAGTTTCTTACGGTAGTGTTATGATGGGTCGTTTGGAAATGAACCTCACCTGGATTTCACTCTTTATCGCCATTGCCCCCATGCTCGGGTTTATGGGTACAGTAATCGGTATGATTTCTGCTTTCGACGCGATTGCTCAAGCCGGTGACATCTCTCCAACTATTGTTGCTGATGGTATTAAGATAGCCCTTTTGACCACTGTATTTGGTCTTATTGTAGCGGTTATCCTCCAGGTATTTTACAACTACATCATTTCTAAAATTGACGCCATTGTGAATACCATGGAAGATTCAACCATCTACTTCATGGATATCTTAATTAAGTATAACAAATAAAAAACCTAAGTCTTATGAATGACGCGGTAATAAATACTGGCATCATAGTCACCTATGTCCTGTTGGCTGTAGCTGCACTATCCGCCATTTTATTCTCTATTTATCATTTAATTTTGAATTTCAGAAAAGCCAAAGGCGGCCTAATTGGTGGACTTGGATTGATAGCTGTTATTTTTCTGGGCTACCTGATTGCCACCAATGAGGTTTACGAAGGCTTTGCTGTAAGCCCTACCCAATCACAATGGATTGGAGGTGGTATTCATGCTACATTCATGCTCATTGGCTTGGCATTTTTGGCTGCAGTTTTTACAGAAGTTTCAAAATTTTTCAGATAATACAAAAAATTAGGAGAACGCTTTATGGCTAGAATGACTCCCGAAATTAATGCCGGCTCAATGGCGGACATTGCCTTCCTGCTGCTGATCTTCTTCCTGGTTACTACAACCATGGATGTGGATACAGGACTCAGGAGGCTATTGCCCCCGCCCATTGACCCCAACGCACCACCACCACCTCCTGTAAGGGAGCGTAACGTGTTTGTGGTTCTGGTTGACCAGAACGACAGGCTTTTGGTGGAAGGGGAACTCGGCAATATTCGTACTTTACGCGAACAAACCAAGAATTTTCTTTTGAACCCCAACAATGACCCCACAATGCCTGTAAGGGAAATGCGTCAAATTGACAACCTCGGCGAGGTAGAAGTTTCGCGCGGTGTTATATCCCTGCAGAATGACAGGGGGACTTCTTACGAGATGTATGTAGCTGTGCAAAATGAACTTGCCGCTGCTATCAATGACATTCGTGATGAGGTAGCCCGCGAGCATTTTGGTGTCAGGTTTGAACAACTCACCGACCAGGATCTTGTAAGGGCCATCAGGGAAGCAGTTCCCATGGCGATTTCTGAAGCAGAACCTAAAGACATAGGAGGCAGATAATGATAAAAGGCAGATTTAAAAAAGAAGGCGGGGAGAGATCCCAGAAAATCAATACGGCATCTTTGCCCGATATTATCTTCATGTTGTTGTTCTTCTTCATGGTAACTACTACCATGAGGGAAACCACACTGTTTGTAAGAAACACCCTCCCCTCTGCAACAGAAATTCAAAAACTGGAACGTAAATCACTGGTAAGCTTTATTTATATCGGGCCTCCCATGCAATCCAATATTTTTGGAACAGAGCCCCGCATACAGCTCAATGACGCTTTTGCCAACCTGAATGAAATAGCTTCTTTTGTGGAAGCCGAAAGGCAGGCAAGACCCGAAGCTGAAAGGCCACTGATGATTACTTCTATGAAGATTGACAGAGAAACTAAGATGGGGATTGTAACCGATGTGAAGCAGGAGCTTCGTCTGGTTAACGCCCTTAACATTAACTACTCAACTGTAAGAGGTGAAGTAAGGGTTCAGTAACCCACTTAAACCCTCTTCCCCCAAAAAAGCCTTGCAGGAAAACCTGTAAGGCTTTTTTTATAAATTATTGCAGTACTATTGCAGGAGAAAGTTCTTACGCAGACCATGCTTTTTAACCGGAAGTGATAATGTCATTAAGGAATTCGCTATACAATCGGACCCAAAAGCATAGAGAGGTTGGAAGGTGAAAAAGGCTATACGGGAAAAAGTTTTTTATATTCTCCCGGGGCACTGGAAACGGGCACCAATGGTACTATTTAAAAAATACTGTTACTGTTGCTATAGCAGCAACCAACGGAAAGCCCTATTTCCGCTTAAATATACCCTCGCGAATGCCCATCCCTTTGGGTTGTATAGGAATGCCAAAATAGCCTTCCTTAACGGCCTTGATCTCCTCAATTGTATAAAAAGCATTTGGGTTGTAATGGTTAATGGCTTCTATTACGCGAGGGACATTTTTCCTTTTAATAATGGTAAAAACAATTTTTACCTTGGTACCCATTGCCCCTTCAGCATTTACTACAGTAACCCCAAACTTTAAATCGCGCAGATGCTCAATAAGTTCGCTTGTATCTTTTTTGGGTACTACCCGCACCAGCACCGTACCCAGCGAGAGCTTTTCCTCAATAAGAATACCGATATAGTTGCCCATCGCAAATCCGGCGCCGTAGGCAATGTACGACATGGGATTGTTCAGATGCTTCATTACCTGTGCTACGGCCAGCAACCATATGATTACTTCGAAAAAGCCAAGAAACGGGGCCACATTTTTTAATCCTTTACTCACAAAAATCACCCTCAGGGTACCAATGCTCTGGTCCATGATGCGCGACAAAAAAATCAGCACAGGAAGTATAACCCAGGTCCACCAGAAGGATTCATAAAATAATGTGAGGTCCATAGCCAAATAATTGTTTAATGGTATCGTAGAATTT
>SLOR01000236.1 GCA_007132395.1 Bacteroidales bacterium | reverse complement strand
CGATTTTGCAAAAAATGGGTTGAATCGTTAAATAATGCCAATAAAACTATTTGTTTTCATTTGCGCTAACCAGTGTTTGTTCTTTTAAATCATCGAATAATAAAGGTTGTTTAAGCTGCCACTTCCTGCTTTAACAATGGAAAAAAATGTGTAGGTTTGCGGCGAAAAAGCAGATGTAGTGATTATTTTCAGAGGCATTCATATGGTACCGGGCACCCTGAGAACCATTTTCAGGGCTTTTAAGTATCCCAATTACCGGCTGTATTATTACGGGCAGAGTATTTCGCTCATTGGTACATGGGTGCAGAATATCGCCATGGGGTGGTTGCTTTACAGGTTAACAGGTTCTGCCCTGCTTTTGGGTACCGTGGCTTTTGCGCAGCAGATTCCGTCTCTGTTTATCATGCCCTTTGCCGGTGTATTGGCCGACCGGTTCAATCGTCGCAAGGTAATCATCCTGTCGCAGGCAGCGGCCATGGTGGTGGCTTTTGTACTGGCATTTGTTGTGCTTACAGATATTGTTACCATCCCCATGATTCTTGCCCTGGCAACCATCAACGGTGTTATACTGGCTTTTGATACACCCTTTCGCAATTCCTTTGTGCCCGATATGATAACGGACAGGGAAGATCTTGGCAATGCCATTGCGTTGAATTCCTCCTTATACAACCTTGCGCGTTTTATTGGCCCTCCCATCGGTGGATTGCTCATTGCAGCAGTGGGCGAAGGATGGTGCTTTTTTATCAACGGGGTAAGCTTTCTGGCGGTGCTGGCATGCTTGTTTGCCATGAACGTAAAAGTATCCGCTGTCCGTCGCAAAAGAGATTCGGTGATAAAAGAATTACGGGAAGGAATTCACTATGCTTTTTCCGAAAAACCTTTACGGTATCTTTTAATCCTGGTGGGGATGAGCAGTTTTTTCGGGCTGCCATTCCAGGCATTGCTGCCGGTTTTTGCTGCCGATGTGCTGCAGGGCGATGCACAATTGCTGGGATTACTTACAGGAGCCCTGGGCCTTGGTGCACTTTCGGGAGCGTTTTATCTGGCTGCCCGTAAAAATGTGCATACCATTCCTGTTACCATATTTCGTACGGCCCTGCTTTTTGCCGCAGGACTGGGTATTTTTGCCCTTTCTCCCATAAAGCTGGTTTCCTTTATTACCATGGCTATTACGGGTTTTGGAATGATTGTTCACTTCAACAGTACCAATGCCATTATCCAGACCATTGCCGATGATGATAAAAGAGGACGGGTGGTTGCACTGTACAGCCTGTCATTTATGGGTATTACCCCGCTGGGAAGTCTGGCTGCAGGATGGGTATCGGAGTTTATAGGGGTGCCCTACACGGTGTTTGCTTTCTCTCTGGTTTGTATAATTTCTGCTTTGCTCTTCGGCAGAAGACTTCCTGTGATTTTTTCAAGGGTAGTGAGAAAAATGCATTGATGGTATATTGTTATTTCCGTTGATCACAACCATCGCCTGCAAGGAGGGATTCTTATAAATTGTCAGTTTTCCTTCTCCTTTTTGTCCTTACCCTTTATTACTTTTTTCTTTCGCCAAAGGTTTTTGATTTTTGTGAGCGTTATGGAATGTTTTGCTGTACCTTCTTCTCCCAGCAGAAAGGCATAAGGTTTCATGGGTTCCAGGTGTGAGAAAATGATTCTTACTATGGCCAGGAAAGGTACTATCAGCAACATGCCCGGTATGCCCCAGATGATACTGGCGGCCACCAGCCCGGTGATAATAAAAAAGGGATTCACCTTTACATTGCCTCCCACGATGTTGGGTGTAAGGATATTATTCTCTATAAACTGAATAATAATAAACAAGATCACAACGCGGAATGCCAGGATGGGGTCATTTTCTACCAGCAGGGCAAAAAGCAGAGGAACTAGACCACCCAGTAGCGTTCCGAAATAGGGGATGAAGTTAAAGAAGGCCGAAACGATTCCCAGGGCAAGGGCAAACTTCATCCCGATAATCCAAAGACCCAGTGAATTAAGAAAGCACAGGATGAAAACCACGCCGATAACCCCACCCATATAACGTGCGGAAACTTTGGAGATTTCGCGCAGTATGGTAACCATTTCTCTTTTTTTGGAGGGATGTACTACCTTCAGCAGGAAATAAGCGAACTTGGTTCGGTAATACAGAAACAGGAAAATGTACACAGGCATAAGCCCGATAACCACAACGGTCTGGGCGGTTGAGCTGAAAATTTCCTGCAGGTATTCGCCCCCCGAAGCAAGCACTGCCTCGGTTTGTTCCCGAATGATGGTGCGTGTTTCTGCTCGGTCAAATCCGAAATACTCACCAATATTTGCCAGCATTTCAGAAAGATTTTTTATGGCCATATCCGCCAGGCGTGGCAATTCGCCCGCCATAGGCGCAACTTTGCTATAAGCCAGTAATATCAAGCTTATCAGCACACTCAATACTCCAATAATGGTAATGAAGTTGGCCAGAATACGCGGTAACCCCTTTTTTTCAAGGAAGTTGGCAATGGGAAACAACAGATAAGCCAGAAGAAAACCAAAGGCTATGGGGTACAGGAAGTTACGGATGGCAATCAATCCATACACAAAAAGTATAATTGCCAGCAGTGTATAAGTAACACGCTGGGCCAGCAAGAATCTTTTATCTCCTTTTCTTAATTCACTTCCCTGATCCATGTATTAAATAGCTTATATGGTATATGTAAAATTCTTGTCTTCTCTATAAAATTACAGAAAGTCTTTCAGATAGCGAATGATTTTTTCCGATGCTTTACCATCACCATAAAGACTTTCGGGGAATTGCACGCCGGCCTTGTTAAAAGCATCAAAGGCATCCAGAATGCTTTGGGTTTCAAATCCGGCAACTTTATTTACTCCCGCCCGGGTAAGTTCTACCCATTCGGTTTCGGTGCGCAGGGTAATGCAGGGCTTCTGAAAGAAACAGGCCTCCTTCTGCAGTCCTCCCGAGTCGGTCATTACCATATGGCAGTGCCTGAGCAGGTATATCATTTGCAGATACCCCTGGGGTGGCAGGATATGAACTCCCTGTCCGGGTTTCAGCTTTAGCTGTTCAATAATTTTGGCAGTACGCGGGTGCAGGGGAAGCAAAACAGGGAGCGTTTCTGCAATGTGCTGAAATGCCTCCAGAATACTTTGTAATCGCCCGGGATCATCAGTGTTTTCGGCCCGGTGCAGGGTGGCCAGAATAAATTCTGCAGGAATGTCATGCTTTGGCTTACGGGCTTTTTCTGCATAATACAAGGCGGCATCATACATTACATCCCCCGTATTTACAATATGGCAACCCGACTCTGCGAAACCTTCTTTCTCCAGGTTATTGATGGCTTCGGGGGTGGGGCAGAAAAGGAAACGGCTTACCCGGTCGGTGAGGATGCGGTTGATTTCTTCTGGCATTTGCATATTGAACGAACGCAAGCCCGCCTCTACATGTGCCACGGGGATATGCAATTTGCTTGCTGCCAGTGCCCCGGCCAATGTAGAGTTGGTATCGCCGTAAACCAGAACCACATCGGGTTTTTTTTGCAGCATCAATTCTTCCAGTTGCTCCAGCATACGGCCTGTCATGGCACCATGATTCAGACTGTGGATATCAAGGTTGAAGCCAGGAACAGGTATGTTAAGGTCTTCAAAAAAAACCTTGCTCATATTGTTATCAAAATGCTGTCCTGTGTGTACGATGGTTTCTGTAATGCCGGGTTGTTCCTGTATAGCACGACTGACAGCTGCTGCTTTGATGAACTGAGGGCGGGCGCCTATTATGGTGAGAATGTTCATGCGGTTGTTTTTTCTCTTAGGTTTTGTTCGTAGGTGTACTGCAGGCGGAATATCATAATCAATAAAGCTCCGTAAGCAGTAATCTCGATAAACAGAAGTATTATTAAAAATGTAGTAATGTCGATGCCGGGAAACAGGAAAAGACTGCAAATGAGCAGAAAATAAACTGCCTGCCACAGGCTGAATGATTTAATTTTCTTCAAAGCAATAAAAATACTGCTCAGGGGAGCGGCAATGAGCTTCAGGGCCACTCCAGCCACCAGGATGCGGGCATACACTCCGGATGTGTAGTATTCCTGCCCGGCATAAATACTGAAAAGTGGTGGAGCCCACAGGCTGATTACAGCCGTCATAGCAATAGCAATGAGAGTAAGCATGAGTGCAATGCGGGTAATGTCTTTTTTGATGCTGATGCCCTTTCTGCTTTTCTCTGCTATATTCTGCAGCAATACCTGCGAAATGCTCAGGGTAAGAATGCTTGCCGGTAAAATAAGCACCTGTTTGGCCAGCCCGAAATAGGCGGTAATCTCCTGTCCGTAGTAGATGTTGACCAGGATAAGAGGAAAGTGCAGGCAAAGCATGTTTAAAAATGCCGGAACCATATTGTACAATGGAAACTTTCGGTATTCTTTCATTAATTCCCATTGTCGCTTCAAAGAGTAAAACCTGAGAGAAAAACCGTTGCGCAACATCTGCCGCCATCCTGCGGCCACATTCACCACATGACCTATAATGCTGCCCCATATAAGCCCCGATGATAACTTGCCGGCAAAACCCAGCAAAACATGGAAAAACCCTTCAACAATTCTGCGGTAAATCTTATTGGCCGAAACTGCCCTGAAGTCCTTATATCGCACAAGGTAGTAGTTCATGACCTGATAGCATCCAAAAAGGAATACTGCTGCGGGCACAAAATAAAGCAGGTAGGCATACTTTGGGTCAAGGTTGAGCCAGCGTGCAAATGTGTTATGGAAGAAGAACAAGGCAATGAGCAACACCAGGTTGAGCAGAAATGCCAGGGTAATACCTGCAAAAACCAGGTTGGCGGCATCAGAGCGCCTCTCCGGCAACACAACTGCCATTTCGTAACGCAGGCTGGCTGCTACCATGAGTATTCCGGTAAGGCTGAGGAAAACATCGAAATTGCCGAAATCCTGAGCGGGATACAAACGTCGGAGCAAAGCCTGCAATAGCAATGGCACCAACTGGGCAATAAAAATGCCTACCACCAGGGTGGAGATGTTTTTAAACAAATCATTACCAGGGAAAAGCCTTTGTAGCATATCGGGTATCGCAGGTTCCGGTTATATTTTCATGCAAAATTAGTTTTATTTATGGTATAAGCAGATTTCTCATACGTATACTCCGGATATTTAAGTAAATTATTGTTGCAATTAACCACGGGCTGAATTTAATTGTTCTTTCAGGACGCTTATTAAGTTTAGATATAAGAGATTTATTTTTAATGGCCAGATTGCGGTAATCATATGCCTTTTTTATAGGTTTTTGGAATATGTGTTTTTTAGCAGTAATTTTAGAAATTCAATTGAGGTATTAAAAGCATTAACGGCATTTAAATGATAATATTCCTGATAGGATTTATGGGCAGTGGAAAAACCACCCTGGGCAAACGGCTCGCCAGGAAAATATCTTATGAGTTTATGGATATGGATAAAGTATTGGAGGAGAAGGAAGGGATGTCGGTAAGCGAAATATTCAGGCAGAAGGGAGAGGCGTATTTCCGTGAACAGGAAAGTGCGCTGCTGCAACAACTGGATGCCGGTAAAAATACGGTAGTGGCCACCGGAGGAGGAGCCCCCTGTTTTGGTAATAATATAGAGATTATCAACCAGAAAGGTGTGAGTGTATATCTGAAGATGCAGGTAGCCAGCCTGGTGTGCCGTCTTGAAAATGCCCATGCTATACGCCCGCTGGTGCAGGATCTGCGATCAGAAGAACTGAGAGATTACATTGAAAAAAAACTCCTCGAACGTGAACCCTACTACAGTCAGGCCCATTGCATCATCAAGGGCGAAAGTGTTAAACCTGCCCATGTTATTGCCCTGGTGTTTGGGGCAGGGGAGCCTTAAACCGGTAGCCGGCCTGCTTTGAAGAAATGTTGCTGATAGTATCTTTCCGACAAATCATTAATCACTACTCCGTTAACCGAAGAAGCATGGGCGAACTTGTTGTTGCCCAGGTAAATGCCTACGTGATTGATTTGCGTGCTGTTGATTTTGAAAAACAACAGGTCGGCCTCTTGTAATTCATGTACTTCAATTTCCTGCACCATTCTGAATATATCGCGCGAACTCCCTTTGAGGTTGAGTTCAAATGCCTGGTTGTAAACCGTCCTTACCAGCCCGGAACAGTCCAGCCCGTCTCTGCCGGCCCTGCTTCTGTGAGGGGTGCCCATGTATGGAAAGAGCGTGTTGAATAAAACAATGCGGCTGCGGTAAGAAAAATCAATGCCATGATTGCGGTAGAACAGGTAGCCTTCAATGAGTGTTGAGTCGGGCTTTATGTCAATATCATCAACAGATTCCGCGGGGGGCGAAAGCAGCAATGCCATCACCAGGGGTATGGCCATGATGGAGAGGATGATTTTCATGATTCGTTTGTTGTGCTTTAAATCCCCGTTATGCATAATAGTACTCCTTTTTAGGACAGTAATACCGGCAATGATTGTACCAGCTTGCCGGCTTATTGCCCTGGTATGCATTTGCCGGGAGCTGAAGGGGAGTTCAGTTGCCTGCGAATGCGGCTGTAAACAATTCTAATGCAAAACGGCATCCCTCAGGGTTTATTGCACCTGGCGAGCATCTTCAGGGTTTACGACTAAAAGAGGCGGCTGAATATTCTTTTAAAGTCTTCATTTTTTACCGGCTTGGTAAGGTATTCATCCATACCCTTACTCATATACTTCTCCCTGTCGCCTTCAAAAGCATTGGCGCTGAGGCCAACGATGGGAGGAAGGTTGGAATAGAGTCTTTTGAGTTTCTGGGTGGCAGTAATGCCATCCATGACAGGCATCTGGATATCCATCAGGATAAGGTCGAAGCTCCCCGGAGAAAACATCTCCACGGCTTGTTGCCCATCGGGGGCAATGCTCACCTCATGACCCATATACGAAAGCATAAGAGAAATTACTTTCTGGTTGATTTTTTTGTCTTCGGCCAGTAAGATCCGGAGTGTTTTTCCGGAGAAATTATCCGGGTAGGAATTTTCTTCTTCTCTTTCCTTTTCTTCTGCTTCGGGTCGGGCGATAAATGTAAACCAGAAAGTACTTCCCATGCCGGTTTTGCTTTCAGTTCCGATCTCTCCATGGTGCAGTTCCACCAATTGTTTGCAAATGGATAGTCCGAGCCCTGTGCCTTCAGAATTGCGTCGGTCGTCCTGATCTGCCTGTGCAAAAGGGGTGAAGAGTTCTTTTTGTTTTTCCTCACAAATGCCGATGCCCGTATCCTTTACCTCAATTCGGACTTTTACAAGGTCAGTATTTTTCTCAAACAGGCCATTGTTTGAGCTTTCTCTTTTCCATGCTTCCAGCGATGCCGTTACACTAATTTTGCCCTCATCGGTAAATTTTACCGCGTTTACCAGCAAATTATTGATTACCTGAGATATGCGATTTTTGTCGGCGGTGATATACCTGGGTAGATTTTTATCGATAAGGGTTTGAAATGCCACAGGTTTATGGCAAATGCTTCCGAAGAATTTTTGCGAACTGTTAAAAAGTTCCTCAAGGGTAAATTCAGAAAACTTAAGGCTTACTTTTCCTGCTTCAATTTTGGAGAAATCAAGCACCTGGTTGATTACCTCCATCAGGTTTTCACTTGTATTTTTGAGAATATTGAGATATTCAAGCTGATTATTGCTGAGTCCGGTTTTTTCGAACACTTCAATCATGCCCATGATTCCGGTAAGTGGAGTGCGGATTTCATGACTCATGTTGGCAAGGAAATTCTGTTTGAACTTAACAGATTCCTTAGCCACAGCCACTTGTTTTTCAAGGGCTGCCTTGCGCAACAGTGCGCTGCGGTCCTCAATGAGCCCAATACAGCCTTCGGCTTTGCCAAGGTTGTTGATAACCGGCGACATTAATACCCTCACGGGCAATTCGTTGCCGGATGCCGGTGCCGTAAAATTACCCTCCCAGGAAACATGAGCGCCCCTGAGGACATCCTTAAATCGTTTATGTATTTCAGGGTTGTTCAATACGAGTGAATTCCCTCCGTCGGTTTCTTTGGCGGTAATTCCGGTAATTTTTGTGAAAAGGTTATTACAATCGGTAATTTCTCCATTGGTGTTCAGGTGGAAAACCCCAATAGGAGCTTTCTCGAAAATCAACCTGTAGCTTTCTTCACTTTTCCTGAGCTGGTTTTCGGTTTTTTTGCGTTCGGTTATATCTTGTATTACCCCTGCTGTTTTAATTATTTTATTGTTGCCGTCGCGTTCATGCACCCATTTCTGGACTACAAACCTTACTTCGTCTGTGCTTTTGAGCAATATCCTGTGTTCAATTTCTGAAGTGTCGAGCAGTTGTTGTTGCGATTGTTCGTGCGCCCGCAGTACCAGGGTTTTGTCGTCGGGGTGTACCTGTGCCAGGAAGTTTCTGAACCGGGGCTTACATTCATTCACTTTCAACCCCAGGATTCTGTAAAGCTGATCCGACCAGGTGAGTTTGCCCGTTACTTCATCTTTTATCCAGCTTCCCACATGGGCAATTTCCTGCGAACGGTTGAGGGACTTTTCACTTTCTTTAAGGGCTTCTTCTACCAGTTTTCTTGAAGAAACATCCCTTGATATGCCCAGGAGTAGTACCGGGTCTCCATTGCTGTTTCTTTCTACAATTTTACCGCTTCCATCTATCCATCTCCATTCACCCGATTTGGCCTTTATCCTGAACTCTGCAGTATAGTATGACTTATCTCCACTTACATGGCTGGCAAAGGCATCCATTACCCCGGGCACATCGTCGGGGTGCATGAGGCGGGTAACTTCAGGTATGGTTTTGGGGATTTCATGGGTTTCGTAACCCAGATGCTGATATAGCTCGGGGCTGCTGATTGCTTCGCCGGTCTGGAAGTTGTTGGTAAACAGTGATGCGTTGTTTACCTTAAGCGACAACTTCAGCCGCGACTCACTCTCCTCAAGGGCTTTTACCGTTTTTTTTCGTTCGGTAATATCTGTTGCTGTGTATTGCAGGTATTTTTCTCCTCCCGATTGAAAAGAGATCAGTTGTACTTCCGCATCCCATAATTCCCCTTCCGGCCTCTGGTGTTGCCATTCAAACACCACACTGCCGTGGGTAATGGCTTCATGCAAATACTGTCTTGCCTTTTTTGCCGATAAAACGCTATCGGGCTGATATTCCGGAGAGGTGTTTTTTACTGAACTTTCCAGAAATGCTTCTTTGGACGAAAAACCGTACAACTCTAATGCGGCCGGGTTGCAGTCTATGATACGTGAGCCATCAGCATTTAAAATTCCTATTGCAGTGCGTGAACTTGTAAATACCCTGCGGCGAAAAGCTTCACTTTCCTTTATCTGTTTTTCAACCTGCTTTTGCTGGGTGATATCGCGTGCAATGCCATGGTAGCCGGTAAATAATCCCTCTGCCGAGTATGACGGTATAATGGTAAGTTCACACCAAATCCATTGTCCGTTCTTGCAATACACTTCGATCTCGATGGGCGAAGAAGCACTGTGAACATTCGGTTTTTTATTTTTATTAAACAAGGCATTGATGCGCCTGATTTGTTGTAATGCTTTAGGTTTGATGAAAATACTGAAAGATTTTCCTATTACCTCCTGGGATGAAAAACCGCGTATGCGTTCGTCGGTGGGGCTTATGTAGGTAAAGCACAGATTCCTGTCGAGGTGCCATACAATATCGTTGGAGGTTTGTGCGATGATGCGGAATTTGTCTTCACTTTCCTGCAATGCCTTTTGAGTGGCTTTCTGCAGGCTTATATCCTCAAATTTGCAAATTATACTCCGCGGTTTTTTTGCTGCACCGTATTGGGAGGTCAATTCTATGCGGAGGGTTTTTTTCTTTTTACTGTTGGTTGAAAGGGGGATTTCCAGGGTTCGTGCAGTAGCGTTTTCAAAAACTTCTGTACAGGCCTGACGGATATTAGATGCAGCTTCGCCCGGGAATGCCTCATCAAGGCTTCTGCCTTCCAGCTCGTCTGCTTCTGCATCCAAAAGGGTAGCCATGGCAGTACTGGCGTATTCTATCCTGAAGTCCTTATTCAGCAGGAGAACCGGAACTGAAATTGTGTTCAGTAATTCAGAGGAGGGGGAGAGGTTAACAGATTTATTCTTTTTGTTCCCGGCGCCGAAGTTTGATCCTGTTATCTTTTTCAAAAACAAGGATAATGAGGTGTTATTCAGATGCATGAAGCTTTTTAACTTGTTGAGTGCTTAGAGGATTTCCCTTGCCCCCCATGCCTTGGATTGGTTTTAAAAAATATTGTCGTATCACAAAAATAGGAAAATAAGGTAGAATTCAACATCTTGCAAGGGGCAATTTTGCAACTTTTTGGAGGATAAAGGCATAAACGGGTGTTTTGTGCAATATCGTTGGAATCCATTAGGGGGTTTTACGGATATAGACATGCCGGCATTATGTAACTTTACCAAGTATTTACTCACTGCATCTAGCAGATGTTCAACGCAAAAAATCAGATTATGAAACGACTTGTATCCTTTGTTGTACTTGCATTATTGCTTAGCGAACTTGTAGCCCAGGTGCGTCCGGCCCGCCGGCGCGACGTGCAGCGGTTTTATGAAAGTACAACTTACGTGGTGGAAGACCGCGACCCTTTCTCTCAGTTTAATCAGCACTTGCAAAGTGCTATGGAGAAGCACTGGCATTTAACCCCCTGGGAGGTTATCACTTTTTCTGAGTTTGAACGCATGCGCACCGACCCGGATAAGTCGTTTATGATTTTTGCAGATATAAAGCAACGAAATCTGGAAGAGGTTTATGAGTTTATCAACTTTGTAATGGGCGACAGAAAGCGCGATTTTGAAAGTATGCCCGACCTGGGCTCTGTGCCCCTGGCTTACCGCGATGTAAACAAAGCGGGCTATTATTACAAAATGGGTGCTTTTGT
The DNA here is from genome assembly GCA_007132395.1 of Bacteroidales bacterium. GTDB lineage: Bacteria > Bacteroidota > Bacteroidia > Bacteroidales > UBA7960 > SKVR01. Next base: position 1,818 of record SLOR01000236.1, on the reverse strand, counting down.
AAAGTTTATGCAAACCTATGCCATTGGGCAGGCAAACACCCCACGACTGCGCCTGAGCAGGTTTTTCAATGTTAAAGATGAGGCCTTGAAAACCATGGAGCTTTGGCTGCTGGAAGAAGAGCTTGCCGCTAACATTAACACTCTGGAAAAAATCAGAAGATTTTATCCTTACCCCGTGCGCATTGTCACCCGTGAAGAAATTGCAGAAGCCATTGATAACGACAGGGGTGATGTAGCGCTGTTGCATAAAATCGGACCCGAAGATACTATGCCTAATGATGGCAAAAAATGCTGGAAATTTATCATTGCCGCCAAAGATGGAAGAATTCTTTACTCAGCGGCTCATGATATTGACCGGCAAAACCCCGACGCATTGCTTGCCGAGGACCTTGAAAAGATGGCGGAGTAAGCAGTAAATACTAATTGAGGATGGGATCGGCGGGGAAGTTTGCCCATATGGCATAATCATTCCCCAGCTTTTTTAAAATATTGCCCCACATATCCTTTGGGTTGTTGGAGAGAACACCTCTTGCTGTGGCCTGGGTAACAATCCAGGATTTTTCTTCCATTTCCTTGTTCAGCTGTCCGGCGTCCCAGCCGGAATAGCCTATAAAAAATTTTACCTGGTTACGACTTACCATGTTCAGGTCAATCATTTCCATAAGTCTTTGTATGTCACCGCCCCAGTAAATATTTCCAAAAACGTGTATGCTTCCGGGTAATTGTTCTCCCAGGGTGTGCAGGTAAAACAGCCGCTCAGGATGTACCGGCCCTCCCAGGTACAGGGGGAACTCATTTTGCGGGAAATCCTTTACTACCTCGTTTAGCTTCAGGTTAATAGGTTTGTTGATAATCAGCCCAAAAGTACCTTCTTCTGCGGTGTGCTCTACAAGCAATACGATGCTTCTGCTGAAATAAAAATCGCGCAGCGCAGGTTCGCTTATAAGAAGTCTTCCTTGTGAGGGTTTTATTTTTCGGGACATATGGAGGTTTTCTTTGTGGTGCATTACTTAATTGCATTGAAACAAGCCTGTAGCAGGCATAGAATGATTAAAGCTTTATCTTTGCACTTTGCCATTCAACTGTTCCAACAACAAATATAATATCATTGTTCAGATGTCCGAAATAAGCCACAATCAAAATAAGTATGATGCACTGAGAGGGAAATATCCGGAGTTTTCCTACGAAAGTTTTTCGTGGGAAATGGATGACAACGCCTTACGGCTGGAGTTTCATTTTCATTTGAATAATGATTTCCATTTCCGCCCACGGCATACCTTTAAGATCAACAAGTCGGAAAGGGCTTCAGTGCCTGCATCGATGCTGGATACACTGGCTTTTCACATTGGAATGGTTGAGCTGGTAAGCTACTGGAAGGCTGCCTGTGCTCCCCGTGTTGTGGTAAAGCCATTTGGCCTGAATGAGCAGCAGCAGCAATGGTGGAAGAAGCTCTACTTTCATGGTTTGGGCGAATTCTTTTACCTCAATGGCATACAGGCCACAGAGGAGGATTTTATGCATTTTTCTTTTTTGAAGGATGCAACTGTTGCCGACCAGCCTCATTCCACAGATTTAAAAGATGAAATGATTATTCCCGTGGGGGGTGGAAAAGACTCTGTGGTAAGCCTAAGGCTGCTGGCAAAGGGTTTTAAGAATTCCGCTGCACTTGTCATCAACCCACGTGAGGCTACCCGCGCCTGTACACGTATTGCGGGGTTGGAAGATAATGTTATTGAAATACACCGCACCATCGATGCGCAGTTGCTGAAACTTAACGATATGGGTTTCCTTAACGGGCACACCCCTTTTTCTTCCCTG
>SLOR01000036.1 GCA_007132395.1 Bacteroidales bacterium | reverse complement strand
CTGGAGAAAAATCCGGCAATGCGGCAAAACCCCAATGCCATCCTCACCTGGTTTTACGAGCAAACGCCTTACTACGACCAACAGCATAATGTGTATCCGGTGGGAAGAATTATGGATGTTACGCTACCTGGTATGTGAAATACTTGGATTTAGCTTCGCTGCTACTTCGTGGTCTCCATGCCCTAGTGTACCTAACTGTTTGGCACCTCGAACGTAGTGAGAGGTTTATCTTCAAAAAAATTAGGATTTATAAATTTTCCGGACACTACTAATATTTTATCTGAGAACAACCCGCAATCCTGCCCTGGCTCCCACCCACCATTGTGAATGGCGGCTACCGCGTTGGCATTCGTAAATCATATAAGGGGCAAGACTCAGGGATTCGGCATCATACTCTTCAGATGTGCGGAAATGATGATTGTAAAGGGTTACACCCGCGAATAGCTGAAGATGTTGCAGGGGTTGCATCGAATATATAGCTCTTAGTTCATTGAGGTTATTATAATCACCATCCTTCCACCAATCCCAATCGCGATGGATGGATGAGGTGTGTACTTCAAAATGCATACGGGATGTTTCTGTCAATTGCATTTCTGTTCCAACACCATAACCCGTAGCAGAATACACCTGGTCGTGGAATGGGCGATACCCCATAGAGAATATATTGTAAAACAAGGGTACACCGATTTTAAAAGATGCATTAAGATACATAACGTCTGATGCGGCCAGTTCAATCTGCCTTAGTCCACCACGCTTCACAATACTTAAAAAACCCACGGGCACTCCGTCAATGGTATCACTTACATTAATAAATCCCAATTGAAATCCTTTCACCTCACCGGCCACATTTAAAAATCCTGCTGCTTGCAAGCCTTCCACCTCGCGGGCTATATTCATAAAACCAGTCAGCTGTGCTCCCTGCATTTTACCACTGGAAACATTTCCGAAGCCAGCTCCCTGCAGGCCTTGTACATCTCCCCCGCTTATGTTCATAAAGCCGGAACCGGTAAGTCCCTGCATATTTGCACCGTTGATATTCATAAACCCTGCTCCTGTCAATCCGTATAAGTTTCCACGTGTAAGGTTCATAAACCCTGCTCCGCTCACGGTCTTATTATCGCCCGCTACAACATTCATAAAACCCGCGCCCATTACTCCTTCGCTACCACTTCTTACGATATTGATAAAGCCGGCACCATTTACACCTTTGGAAAAACCATTTACGATATTAATAAAACCCGCCCCCTGCATACCCTGCATACGGCCGTTCACGATATTTCCAAAACCTGCCAGCTGAAGTCCTTCTACCCTACCGTTGGTTATATTGGCAAAACCGCCCAGCTCCAGGCCGTGTACACCTCCGGTAATTCCGGCAATGAGGTTAAAACTAAGCTGATAGCGATAATTTAGGGTCTGGGTACCATCGGTACTGACCATTGGCAAAAAACTAAATTGAAATTCTTTAAGGGGTTTTTCATCCTGTTGTGCTTTAAGGGTTACAACAGAAAAAAACAACGTAATAATTGCGACGGATTTAATAAGGTTGTTCATCTAATTGTAATTGTTGGTTAATGTTAAATGCCACGCAGTAAGCAATTAAAATACCAACAAGCATAAGATGCGCTCAATCAGGGTTAAAGCATAACTTCCTCGCGGCAAGGATACCTGAAATGACAAAATTCCTTACAATATCCTGCACATTTACGCACACAAACTGTTCGGAAGTGTACATAGTAATACCTACAGGTATCTGCAATAAATTATCTTATCATCTCCGGTATCATAAAAATCTTTCAGACAGGCTTCCTCTGTATAACCGGCATTCAGATAAAATTTTCTTGTGGGAAGGTATTTGGTTAAAGAAGATGTTTCGATATAAAGTTTGCGGGCGTTTTCCTGTCTGAGATAGCTTTCCGCTTTCTCCAGGAGCTGTTTTCCTATTTTTTGTCCTCTGTATCTTTCCTCCACGGCAATCCAATACAAATCCCAGGTACCCAGGGTACAGGGCGTGGGTCCAAAGCAGCAAAAGCCTATGGTTTGCTTATCTTCCATACAAAAGATAAAGTGATATCCCGATGCCTGCTGCCCTTTTTCGAGGGCTTCATTTACAAGCTCCACGGCCACAGCCACTTCATCCGGACGAAAGAATTCCGTGGAAACTACAATGCGCTCTACATTTGAAGCATCCTCAGGAAATAGTGAATCACGAAAAATAAATGAAGTCATTGTTTATTAATTTTGAGATAATACCTGAACCTGAACATCTTGCAAAATACGCAAGACAATATACTCAGGAGTAAAGCCGGCTTTTTCAGCAGCTGCCACAAATCCGCTGTCAGCAGAAATGCAGGGATTGGCATTAATTTCCAGCACATAAATTTTTCCCTGCTCATCCACCCGGAAATCTACCCTGGCATAAGCTGCCAGTCCGAACACTTCCCAGCATCGCAGGGATATGATTTTTAACTGCTCCAACAGGGGTGAATCCTTTTCGGGGAAATCAAAAGTTCGTATGGTATTTTTATATTCAAAGGATTCTTCATCCCACTTTGCTTTATAACCCAGTATATGGGGTTTATCCTGGGGGAAAGAAAACCGTATTTCAGCAACAGGAAGTACCTCCGGCCCATTATCGCCCCCCAACATTGACAGGTTAAACTCACGACCGTGGATGTATTCTTCACAAAAAAAGTCATCAGGATGCTTTTCCAGGGAGAATCTTTGCAAAAGCTCCTCCTTACTGTCAAAAACAAGCTTCATATTTTCGTCCATACCAAAAGAGGCGTGTTCCCACAGAGATTTTACCAGGTAGGGCCGGGCGAAGAAAACATCGTCAGCCAGCACCAAATCCTTATAAGTGAAAAAATAAGGTGTGACAATACCATTAGCTCTCATTAACTGCTTGGACAGGATTTTATGGGAGGTAAGGTACAAAGCGTGCGCACTGCATCCGGTATAGGGAACCTGAAGTGCTTCAAACCATGCCGGGCCAATGTGCACAAGTTTGCCGCTACCCATAAGCGTTTCTACCAGGTTTACTACCATTAATGGGTTATGCTCCTCGAGTAAATTCTTCAATTGCAGCACATCATAAGGAAAGGGAATGATGGCAGTGTCATATCCCAATACACACAGTGCTTTTGCAAAAAACTCAGCTTCCTGCAAAACATCAAGCTCATCGGCCGGGGCATTCTCAGAAAGAGGACTATGTAAAATCAGAATTTTTTTCATACCAGTAGTATCAGGATAAATCTTTCAATTGTTGTGCGGTAATACCTTTCTCTTCAGTGGCAATGCGTTGCAGGGCACTTTGCATTATTAAATCTATTAACTTCACATAAGAAATG
>SLOR01000002.1 GCA_007132395.1 Bacteroidales bacterium | reverse complement strand
TTAAATGCCAACACGGTATCCGACCTTTGGAAAAGTGCTACCTATTCTCATTTTAAGGATTTTCTTGCCGACTCAGCAATGCTTGACGCCAGGGGTCGACGACTTATTGATAGTGATAATGCAGGTGATATTAATATATCTCCTTCATTGAGTCCTGATGGCAAGTTCATTGCTTTTTTTTCTGAGAAGGACCTTTTCTCTCTGGATTTATTTCTGGCCGATGCCGAATCGGGAAGAATTATCCGTAAGCTTTCCAGTACCACACGCAACTCCGACATTGATGCATTTAACTTTTTTGAATCGGTAGGAACCTGGTCGCCTGATGGAAGTAAATTTGTACATATTGCTGTCAAGCAAGGCCGTAGCCATCTGGTTGTGGTAAATGTGAACAGGCCCAGGCGTTCAAGAAGTATCCCGGTGGAGGGAGTGCCCCTGCTCAACAACCCCACCTGGTCGCCCGACGGCCAGCACCTTGTCTTTACCGGCCTGGTGGATGGTGTTGGCAACCTATACAAATTTGACATGAATACCAAAGAGGTAGAACAACTTACCAACGACAGGTATTCCTATATTCACCCCACATGGTCACCCGACGGAAAACTCCTGGCTTTTGCAACAGACCTGCTCCCCGAAGGACTCAATCCTGATACCATCAGTTATTCATTCAATCTGGGTGTAATGGATATGCAGGATGATAGACGGGCAGTGCGTGTTTTTGATGTGTTTCCTTCGGCCCAAAACCTGAACCCGCAATTCGACCCCGAAGGAAAAGGACTGTACTTTCTTTCCAACAGGGATGGCTTTCGGAATCTGTATTATTTTGAAATGGAGGGAGGCAAGGTTTTTCAGCTAACCGATTTATATACGGGTATCAGTGGGATTACCCACCTGTCGCCGGCCATTAGTATTGCCCGTCAAACCGGTGATATTGCCTACAGTTTTTACAACGATGGAAAGTATTTTGTTTACAAAGCCTCAGCAGAAGATTTTGAGCCGCGCGAAGTGGATCCGCAGGAAATCGATATGACACCTGCAGTACTCCCTCCATTAACCCGGTCCACGATGCCCGTTGTGGATGGCTTCCTGAAAAGGGAAACCCGGGAAGAAGTCTTCCCCAAAGATTCTTTTGAAATCAAGGATTACAAACCTCAATTCGGACTTACTTTTATTGGCAGCAGCGATGTGGGAGTGGCCACCAATCGCTTTGGTACCGGAATGTCAGGAGGGGTGGCTATGATGTTTAGCGATATTGTTGGCGACCATCAGCTATTTTCTGTACTGGCTGTTAACGGAGAAATTTATGATTTTGGAGGGCAGGTGGGTTATGTAAACCAGAAGAATCGTATCAACTGGGGTGCCACGGTTTCACACATACCTTATCCATTTGCCTACCTTAATATTGACCGCGACTATGTGGGAGACAGTATCCCCGTGACGGACCTTCAGTTTGTGATTCAAAGAACCTTTGAGGATCAGTTTGGCTTGTTTGCTTTCTACCCTATTTCTACCACCCGAAGACTCGAGATTAGTGGAAGCCTTGCGTGGTATTATTTCAGAAGGGATATTTTTCATACCTACTACGACTTGAACGGGTTTTACCTGGGGCAGGACAGAAGCAAGGGTGATTCGCCTTCAGGTTTTAACCTCCAGAGAGTAAGTCTGGGGTACGTAGGAGATAATTCTTACTTTGGCATGGCTTCTCCTATGGCAGGACAAAGGTATCGTTTCAGTATCGAAAAAATGTTTGGTGAGATAGACATGTACTCGGCCATAGCCGATTACCGGAGATATTTTTTCAAACAGCCTTTCAGTGTAGCCTTCCGTATTTCGCATTTTGGCCGTTACGGCAAGGATGCCGACAACCGATTGTTTTATCCCATGTATCTCGGCTACCCGGGATACATGAGAGGATACGACTATAACTCATTGTACCAGATTCGCGACGACATTTTTGATGATACATTTACTTTCGACAACCTGCAGGGAACCCGAATGTTGCTGGGTGGACTGGAACTAAAAGTCCCGCTTACAGGACCTGAGAGGCTTGCCCTGATCTCAAGCGGGTTTTTCTTTACCGAGCTGGGATGGTTCCTGGATGCAGGGATAGCCTGGAGAGAGGGGCAGAGCCTTAGCTTCGCTCCCGACAGTTCGCTGGGCGATCATCGCTTTCCTGTATTCAGCACAGGACCCTCTTTGCGAATCAACCTTTTTGGTGCACTGGTGCTGGAACCTTATTATGCCATACCATTCTCTGCCAACGACAGATGGCCCGGAGTATGGGGGCTGAATTTCTGGCCGGGATGGTAAAGATGCAGAGTAAGCTTAGCTCAATTCCATTTTGATGACTATTCCTTCGGATACCGAACAACTTGCTTTACAGGACTTTTGATTCTTAGATATATTATAAAAAAAGATGCTTTGGCGCAATTGGCCAAAGCATCTTTTTTATTGGGTGTGCAATCTATGCGATTAGTTGATTCCGTGCATCCACTTTTTAAGCAGGGGAGCCATTAGGAATACCACCACACCTACTCCCATAGAAACCAGGAATAAGTAGTAGAAAACATTAGAGTAAATATGGATGGTTTTGGTTGGACCTACAAAGGGGTTAAGCATACTGCCTGTGCTTGCATACCCATTGGTGGGCTCATCAACCACTTCTATTCCAAGGGCACCTCCGTTGGCAAGGGTGAAATAATGAAGCACATTGAAGGTGTTGAAAGAGGTTCTGATAGCTGTAGAACGCTGTACTGTGAAATTCGCAGTGGGCTGAGAAAGAGCCGGTGCGAAAGTTTCATCATCAGATACAGTTACGATGAGAGCAACTTCATCATATAATTCGGGCCTGTTGATTTCGCGCATATTGTAGAAGATAGTATCCACGGTGGCACGTGGGGTAAAATCTTCAGATTGCATTTCTTCCGTATCCGAAAGGGAAGGCATAGCAGCTTTGTAAATCAATATATCCTGACTCATCTCTATCTCACCATAGCGAGCCTGAGACTCCAGTTCTATTTTTGTAAGTCTGCCGGTGGGGTCAAGATAGGGAACTCTCATGTTAACCTCAATTTGCTCACCCGGTTTAACCACGCGATTCATATAAAACACAGTGGGTTTTTCTGCCATAACTTCGGGCCGGTCAGCGGTAACTTCTACATTTACCTGAATGGGTTCTGAGCGAAGTGTGTCAACACTGTTTTCATTTACATAATAAGTACGAATAGAAAAAGTGTCATCGCCGGTGAAAGCCGTTTTGGGCTCATAGATAACTCCTCTTTCCATATACTGAGCGGTAGAGGTCATGCTGGCAATAATACCACCCACGTGTTGTGCCATGGCAAAAGAAAG
>SLOR01000105.1 GCA_007132395.1 Bacteroidales bacterium | reverse complement strand
ATGCTGCACCACGTAACGCGCAAAAGGTACAGTTAGATCGTACCGGAGGGCCTTCTCGCAAATCTGTGCACTAAGCTTCTGTGAATTCAGTTCTTTTACATCTTCAGCATGGGCTTTTGACATGAAGTCGCCTGAGTTGAGAATACGAAAAATCAATCGGTCTCCCTCTTCCCCATATTTGCCCATGAGGGTGGAAAGGTTCTCCATGGCAGGGGTTTCAATGGGTTTGAAGCCGTAAAGTTTATATACTTCTTTAATGGTATCAAAAATATAGTTCCTTTTGGCAATTTCTTCGGGCGAAAAATCCCTGGTGCCCTTGGGAATAGATGGTTTTTCTTTGGCCATATCAAATATCCGGTTTCTGAATTTTAAGGCACAAAATTACACGCTTTTTGGGAACTTAAAGGGGCATTATCCTGAATTTGGGAAAGAATTCACTTATTACCACCTTTTTCGGTAATCTATTGTTGAAAAGGATCCCTAGTTCACCTTGATAATACTGCAATAAAACATAAAATTAGAAGCGGTCTATTTATAAAAGCCAAAAATATCGTAAATTTGTACTTCTTTTGAGGGTCAGTTTTGACACAACAATCAGAATATCAAACCCTTAACAAACAATGCAACACAATTTAATAATTTATATAAAGGAAAAAAGGATTAAAAGGAAGTTATTAATTCACTCAATGACAGATCAAATTTAATTTACAATGGAAAAAAACAAGAAGGTTTATTATTTTGGAGGCAAAAAAGCCGATGGAGATACCAGCATGCGTAACCTGCTGGGTGGTAAAGGTGCTAACCTTGCAGAAATGGTAAATATTGGTGTACCGGTACCTCCCGGAATCACTATCACCACCGAAGTTTGTACTATGTACAACGAATTAGGACGTGAGAAAACCATCGAAACCATCAAAGCTGAAGTAGCTGAGAATATTGCAAAGGTTGAAAAGGAAATGAATGCCGGCTTTGGCGACAAAGATAATCCGCTTCTTCTTTCCGTACGTTCAGGTGCCCGCGCTTCAATGCCCGGTATGATGGACACGGTACTCAACCTGGGTTTGAATAAAGAAACCCTGGAAGGCCTTATCAAAAAATCAGGCAACGAGCGTTTTGTATGGGACTCTTACCGCCGCTTCGTGCAGATGTATGGTGACGTAGTAATGGGTATGAAACCCGAAAGCAAGGAAGACGAAGATCCTTTTGATGAAATCATGGATCATATGAAGGAAGAAAAAGGCGTTGAAAACGATCAAGACCTTACTGTTGATGACCTCAAAGAACTGGTGGCCCGTTTCAAAAAAGCCGTGAAAGACCAAACCGGAAAAGACTTCCCCGAAGATCCATGGGAGCAACTCTGGGGTTCGGTACTGGCAGTTTTTGAATCATGGAACAACCCCCGCGCTACCTACTACCGCAATATGCACAATATACCCGCCGAATGGGGTACAGCTGTAAACGTTCAGGCCATGGTTTATGGTAACATGGGCGATACTTCAGCTACCGGTGTTGCTTTTTCGCGCGACGCTGCCACAGGCGAAAACATTTTCAATGGTGAATACCTGGTGAATGCACAGGGCGAAGACGTTGTGGCCGGTATCCGTACCCCCCGTCAGATTACCAAAGAAGGTTCGCTGCGCTGGGCAAAACTGCAAGGCATTACCGAAGAAGATCGCAAAGCCAACTATACTTCCCTGGAAGAATTGTTCCCCGAGTTGTATCAGGAACTGTATGACAACCAGAAGAAACTCGAAACGCACTACAGCGACATGCAAGACATCGAGTTTACCATTCAGGAAGGTCGTTTCTGGATGCTGCAAACCCGCTCAGGTAAGCGTACCGGTGCCGCCATGGTAAAAATCTCCATGGACATGCTGCGCGAAGGAATGCTCACCGAAACAGAAGCCCTGCTGCGCATAGAAGCCTACAAACTGGACGAACTGCTGCACCCCATTTTCGATGTGGAAGAAGAAAAGAAAGCCAAAGCCATTGCCAAAGGCCTTCCCGCTTCTCCCGGTGCTGCTACTGGTAAAATCGTTTTCTTTGCTGACGAAGCCGAAGTACTGGCAGCCAAAGGCGAAAAACTTATCCTGGTTCGCGTGGAAACTTCGCCTGAAGACCTTAGTGGTATGGACGCTGCCGAAGGTATCCTTACCGCCCGTGGCGGTATGACCTCTCACGCTGCCGTTGTGGCACGTGGTATGGGTAAATGCTGTATCTCTGGTGCAGGTGGCGTAAAAATCAGTTATAAAGACCGCACCATGACTATTGATGGTGAAGTTTATAAAGAAGGCGACTTCATCTCTCTCAACGGTACCTCAGGTATTGTTTATGCCGGTAAAATTGCTACTGTTGATCCTGAAGTAAGCGGTGACTTCGCCGAGCTGATGGAACTGGCAGAAAAGCACACCCGCATGAGTGTTCGCACCAATGCTGATACTCCCCACGATTCTAAAGTTGCCCGTGAATTTGGTGCAAAAGGTATTGGTCTTTGCCGTACCGAGCATATGTTCTTCGAAGGTGCACGCATCAAAGCCATGCGCGAAATGATTCTTGCCAACGATGAAGCCGGACGCCGCAAAGCCCTTGACAAACTGCTGCCCATCCAACGTGAAGACTTTGAAGGTATCTTCGAAGCCATGCACGATCTGCCTGTAACCGTTCGTCTGCTCGATCCCCCATTGCATGAGTTCCTCCCCCATGAGCCCGAAAACCAGGCTGAAATGGCCAAAGAAATGGGAATCTCAGCGGATGAGGTAAAAGCAAAAGTGGATTCGCTGCACGAATTCAACCCCATGCTCGGACACCGTGGCTGCCGCTTAGGTAACACCTATCCCGAAATCACCGAAATGCAGGCCCGCGCTATTATCGAAGCAGCATTGAACCTGAAGAAAAAAGGTATCAAGGCTATTCCTGAAATCATGATTCCCCTTACCGGTACGCATGAGGAAATGAAGCTGCAGGAAAAGATTGTACGCGATACCATTGCCCAGGTATTTGAAGAGCGTGGCGAAACCATCGAGCACCTGGTAGGTACGATGATTGAAATTCCAAGAGCATGTCTGGTAGCCGATAAGATTGCCGAAAATGCAGAATTTTTCTCCTTCGGTACCAACGACCTTACCCAGATGACCTTTGGTTACTCACGCGACGACGCCGGTGCATTCCTTCCCATTTACGTGGAAAAAGGATTGCTCAAGAACGACCCCTTCCAGGTATTGGATCAGGAAGGTGTTGGCCAGCTGGTAAAAATGGGTATTGAAAGAGGACGCAAAGGACGCCCCAACCTGAAAATCGGTATCTGCGGAGAGCACGGTGGAGAACCCAGCTCAGTAGAATTCTGCCACACTGTTGGTAT
>SLOR01000052.1 GCA_007132395.1 Bacteroidales bacterium | reverse complement strand
TATGATAAATTTTATAAGGAAGGTGCTTATCTGCAAACACATGCAGAGCATATGGACACGTGGCATGCAGAATAAATCCGGTGCCAATGTGGCTGTTGCTGTGTGTATTGCCTAACTTTTTCCTCTGATGCCTTGTCTGGACTTATTGAGGCGTTAGGGAAAAAAGGGATTGAATACTAATCTGTAATCTCCTGGTAAAAACTTTTCAGCAAAGAATGAGCATATTCAACTGTCCAGTCTTTCTCCCGTGCCCATCTTTTGGCAATGGCTGACTTTTGCGATTCCTTAAAATAAGGTATGGCCAGTTTTTTATAGGTTTGGTTGGATGTATTCATTGTAAAGGATTTGTGCGGCTTCCAGGTTTTTTTCTGCAATAATCAGTTGTTCACGAAATATTGATGTTCACGTAACGTGAACATAGCGACCATTTTTAATTGCTTTTCCATTTGCGAATACGAGCTTCCGTTCCTCACTCGTGTCCACAAACAAAAAAAGCCCCCTGAAAATCAGAGAGCTAAGCTTGTTTTTGGTACCCGGGGCCGGGATCGAACCGGCACGATATTGCTATCACTGGTGTTTGAGACCAGCGCGTCTACCAATTCCGCCACCCGGGCTAGTAAACTACCAAAGAGCGATTGTTTTTGGTGTGTGCAAAGATATGTATAATTTCAAATCCGCAAAAAAATTTATTTTCCTCTTTTTACGTACACCCAAGTAGTTTTAATTTTCTAATTTTGTGCCTGTTTCACATTAAATCTCCCAAAGAAAATTTCTCATGGGCAGTATCGTAAACATTTTTTCAGGCTCAGCTTCCCGTTACCTTGCGCAACAAATTGCCGAACAATATGGCAAGCCCCTGGGTAATGAAATCGTTGCCAAATTCAGCGATGGCGAATTCCAACCGTCATTTGAAGAAACCATTCGTGGCAGCGACGTATTCCTTATCCAGAGCACTTTCGCCCCCGCCGACAACCTTTTGGAGCTGTTGCTGATGATTGATGCAGCCAAGCGTGCCTCTGCCAAGCAGGTAGTGGCGGTAATACCCTATTTCGGGTTTGCACGCCAGGATCGCAAGGACAAGCCCCGCGTACCCATAGGGGCCAAGCTCATTGCTAACCTGCTTACAGCTTCCGGTGTTGACAGGGTAATTACCATGGACCTGCATGCCGACCAGATACAGGGCTTTTTTGACGTACCCGTCGATCACATGTATGCTTCATCCATTTTTGTGCCTTATATTAAAAGCCTTAACCTTCCCAACCTGGTAATGGCATCGCCGGATACGGGAGGTACTCGCCGCGCAGGAGCCTACGCCAAATTTTTGAACAGCGACCTGGTAATATGCTACAAGCAAAGAACCAAAGCTAATGTGGTAGGAAGAATGGTGCTAATCGGAGATGTTAAAGATAAAGATGTTATACTTGTGGACGACATCATTGATACCGGCGGTACCATAACCAAAGCAGCGGAAATGATGATAGAAAACGGCGCCAGAAGTGTAAGAGGATTATGCACCCACCCTATCCTTTCAGGAAAAGCTTATGAAAAAATTGAAAAAAGCGCTTTTACCGAACTTATCGTATCTGACACTATTCCGCTCAAGCAGGAGTGCAGCAAAATCAAGGTTCTTACTACTGCCAAACTTTTTGCCGATGTAATCAAAAGAGTAAACAATCATGAATCCATCAGCTCACACTTTGAGTTTACGACTATTCTGTAATTTTTTTTGAAAAGTAATTAAAAACCGGCTGTAAAATATTACCTTTGCAGCCGGTTTTTGCATATGGCAAACCACCTTTTATTAATCTAAAAATCAACAAGAAATGAAAAAAGTATCTGTGAGCGGTTCTCCCAGAGAGAACGTAGGGAAAAAAGATGCTAAGACTTTGCGCCGCCAGGGCCTGGTGCCTTGCGTAATGTATGGCGGAAAAGAACAATTGGCTTTTGCATTGCCTGAATTGTCTTTCAAAGACATTATTTACACCCCCGAATCCTGTGTCGTTGAACTGAAGGTCGACAAAAAATCTTACGAGGTTATTCTCCAGGATGCACAATTTCACCCTGTTACAGGAAAAGTTATACACTGCGACTTCTTGCAGGTATCTAACGACAAGCCTGTTAAGATTGATATTCCTATTAGCGTTTCAGGTGCAGCCCCCGGTGTTCTCAAAGGTGGTAAACTTATCACTAAGTTGCGCAAGCTGAGAGTGAAAGGCCTTATCCAGGACATGCCCGATCAAATTGACATAAACATCTCCAAACTAGATATTAGTGACTCCGTGAAAGTGGGTCAGCTTGAAATCAAAGGACTGGAGTTTCTCAATCCTGCCAATGCCGTTGTTGTAATTGTTAAGATGACAAGAGGTGCAGGTATGGGTGAAGAAGAAGGTGAAGAAGAGGAAGGTGAAGAAGGAGAAGAGCAAGCAGCTGAAGGTGGCGAAGCTACCGAAGAAAAAGCAGAATAGTGATTTGACATTAAAGTCATTTGCAATACAAGGCATAAAGGTTTTATCTTTATGCCTTGCTTTTTTTAGCACCTTTACCTATGCTTACTATTTTAAAAAAATGGCTGGGACAATCCCGACCGGTTAAAGAAGATAAAATACAGGAAGTGAAATATCTAATTGTAGGGCTGGGAAATATTGGCCCCGATTACCACAACACCCGCCACAACATCGGCTTTATGGCTCTTGACCATATAGCAGAGCAGCGCAATGTGAGTTTTGAGCCCGCACGCTATGGCGACAAAGCACAGTTTCGATTCAAAGGCCGGACTTTTATTATGGTAAAACCCAGCACTTACATGAACCTCAGCGGGAAAGCCATCCATTACTGGATGACTAAAGAGAAAATCCCCGTTGAAAACCTGCTGGTAATCGTTGATGACGTGGCCCTTCCCCTTGCCAGTCTGCGGTTGAAAGCCAAAGGCAGCGACGGTGGGCATAACGGCCTGTCGAGCATTATTTCCATACTGGGCACCGACCAGTTTCCCCGCCTGCGTTTCGGCATCGGCAATGATTTTCCCAAAGGAGCTCAGGTGCATTTTGTGCTGGGAAAATGGGAGAAGGAAGAGCTGGAGGTGATTCAGCCTGTGCTGAAGGAATGCGAAGAACTAATAATAAGCTTTGCCACCATTGGCATTGAAAGAACCATGAATTTCTTCAATAAGAAACCCAAATCCGTCAAAAAAAGTGCTTCCCATGACAACCCGGGCCAAAAACCCTCTACTACCCCATAAGCCAATCCCCGTCTGCTGTGCCATTATAGAGCACCGGGGAAAGATTCTTATAGCCCAGAGGGGTCATAAGGGTAGCAATGCCCTGCAGTGGGAGTTTCCAGGAGGGAAACAGGAGGCAGGAGAAAGCC